>NZ_MCTY01000171.1:0-26055 GCF_002873635.1 Shewanella sp. 10N.286.52.B9 | reverse complement strand
TGTACCAGCAGTATAAGTGACACCATCAACGTCAAAACTCACCACGGTTAAGCCGTTATCGATATCGCCGTCGTTATCGAGAACATTACCTTCAGCGACGGTATCTTCAGCAACAGTATTGCTGTCATTTTCAAGTACCGCAGTATCATCAACAGGCGTCACTTCAAGGGTTAATGTCGCTGTATCGCCCGTATTGGTGGTGTAAGTAATAACCGGAACTTGGCCATTCCAATTATCTTCTGGGGTGAAGGTGTAAGCACCATCTTCATTAATGATTAGGGTGCCACCATCGACAGTAACTTCTGTACCAGCAGTATAAGTGATACCATCAACGTCAAAACTCACCACGGTTAAGCCGTTATCGATATCGCCGTCGTTATCGAGAACATTACCTTCAGCGACGGTATCTTCAGCAACAGTATTGCTGTCATTTTCAAGTACCGCAGCATCATCAACAGGGGTGACTTCGAGGGTTAATGTTGCCGTATCACCAGTATTGGTGGTGTAAGTAATAACTGGAACTTGGCCATTCCAGTTAGCTTCAGGGGTGAAGGTGTAAGCTCCATCTTCATTGATGACGAGGGTTCCGCCTTCAACGGTAACTTCTGTACCAGCAGTATAAGTGACACCATCAACTTCAAAACTCACCACGGTTAAGTCGTTATCGATATCGCCGTCGTTATCGAGAACATTACCTTCAGCGACGGTATCTTCAGCAACAGTATTGCTGTCATTTTCAAGTACCGTATTATCATCAACAGGCGTCACTTCAAGGGTTAATGTCGCTGTATCGCCCGTATTGGTGGTGTAAGTGATCACCGGTACGTTACCGTTCCAGTTTTCATTTGGAGTAAAGGTATAGGTGCCGTTTTCATTTAGGACTAAGCTGCCGCCTTCGACAGACACGGTATCGCCTGCATCATGAATGGTGGCATCGCCTGCCACAGTGAAGGTGGCCACGGTTAAGGTGTTATCCACATCAGCGTCATTATCCAGTACGTTACCAGTGGCGGGTGTGTCTTCGGCGACCGTGTTGCTGTCGTTCACTAATACCGATGTATCATCAACCGGGGTGACTTCAATGGTTAAGGTCGCTGTTGAGCCCGTGTTGGTGGTGTAAGTGATCACCGGTACGTTACCGTTCCAGTTTTCATTTGGGGTAAAGGTATAGGTGCCGTTTTCATTTAGGATTAAGCTGCCGTCTTCGACAGACACGGTATCGCCCGAATCATGAATGGTGGCATCGCCTGCCACAGTGAAGGTGGCCACGGTTAAGGTGTTATCCACATCAGCATCATTATCCAGTACGTTACCGGTGGCGGGTGTGTCTTCGGCGACCGTGTTGGTGTCGTTCACTAATACCGATGCATCATCAACCGGGGTGACTTCAATGGTTAAGGTCGCTGTTGATCCCGTGTTGGTGGTGTAGGTGATCACCGGTACGTTACCGTTCCAGTTTTCATTTGGGGTAAACGAATAACTGCCATCAGCATCTATAACTAACACGCCATCATCTAATGTTACTGACGTACCAGTTGAGTATGTTTCGCCATTAATTTCAAAGCTAACTACAGTGAGAACGTCATCGGTATCGGTATCATTATCTAGAACATTACCTGCAGCGATAGTGTCTTCTGCAACAATAATGCTGTCATTTTCTGCCACAGTAGGAATATAGTAGTCTTCTGTAGAAGTTGCTGTGCCCTTAGCACCATCAGCGCCGTATCCATATACAATGCCATCAATTACAGTGTCGGGATCGTTTAATAAGTCAGTCGCATCGACATCTACTGAGAATGTACCATCAGATTGCATAATCGCTTGGTATTCTTGACCATTAATGGTCAACATAATGATACCGGTAGTGATAGAAGCATCAGCGGTCACGGTACCTGTAATTGTAATCGTGCCAGTCGCTTCATCTGGCGTCAGTATGTTATCGCCAGTGACGGGATCAATATCTAAAGTAATGGTTGTATTATCAGGAAGATCATTATCATAAATACGTAACGTAGCCTGAGTATCACCTAGTACAGCATTGGTTGGATTAGATAAGTTTATTAGCGCAAATTCAGGGCTACCTTCTACGATTAAATCATCTGTAATAGGGACGCTAATATAAGCTGTAGTTTCACCAGGGAGGAAAGTCACAGTGCCACTTACATTAGTGAAATCTTCACCGAATAAAGCGGTTAGCTCTTCTGAGCTATAATCAAGGGTAATGGTTTCTGTGCTTGGTTCACTTAACGTCAGCGTGAATAATGCAAACTCCATTCCTTCTACAACAACGGCGTAGTCAATATCGACAACAGGTAAGTCTGAACCGTTACCGTCGTTATCAAAAATGGCAAATTCTAGTTCTTCATCATAAACATTTTCACCAGTAACAATGGCATTGAAATATTCAGTTGGTTCAATAATGGCATCATCAAAAATAGGCACGCGAATTAGGATGCTATTGTTACCTGCTTCAAGGTTGAAGCTAAATATAGGTCTAGCAAGATCAGCACTTGAATCAATCCCTCCTACAGTCATGGTCTGCCACGTTAGGCCACCATCATTCGAGTATTCAAGAGGAACTAAATAATCATCAGCATATTCGGCAATTGGGTAACCGAGTTGCTCACTGAGTAATTCACTGGTGAAAGTGATGAACAGTTCTTGATCGGTTTCAAATGTGAGTTCACTATTTAAAGTGAATTGATTAAAACCAACATCTTCAAAAACATCTGGAATATTAGCAGATAGATGTGATTTATATTGATCTTGGGTCGCTGAAGTGACGTCTCTGAAGACGGTCCAATCTTCTACACGGTAATCAATACTTAGGCCTTCAAGATCGTATTGGGTAATACCTTCATTTAAGATAATGACAAAATTGCCATCACCTAAATCTTGTAAAGTCCCAATGTCCTCAAAAGCTGCGCTAAGTCTAACATTGCTAACCAATAAGTTTTGGTCGATAACCTGTTGGCCTACAGCACCTTCTAGTAAATCGTTGGCTGAGAAAGTAATTTGACCATCTAATTCATTATAGTTGTAGGTAATTAACCCACCGGGTACGTCAAGGATATCTACGGTACGTTCGTCATGTTCATCAGGGGTTCTATCGCCTGCAATGTCATCAATGGTATCTGCAACATGCTCCATTGCAATGGTTTCGAAGACATTCTGACCATCTTCTTGTCTTTCGGTATCGCGGGTAAAAATAATGCCTAACTCAGCAAGTACTTGAGATATCATCTCTTTACCTGCAGTGGCAATATTTAAAGGTTGGCCTGTGGTGGGATCAATATAATTGGCTAATGCCTCGTGAACAGATAATAAAATATTGATATTAGTGCTGTAGCTGTCATCATTATTGATCAGGCTATTGGTATTTAAAATACCGTCATCAATGCCGTCGGATAAATCGTTATCCAAGGCTTGAAGGAAAATAGCCATGTTCTCAACATAATCCATGTTGGTATCAGACAGCAAAGTGCCAGCAATATCTTGCAGGAATAAAATATCCCCTTGAATAACATCGGCGCTAAAAGTAGCAATAGTGACGCCACCGACCATGAAAGTAATAGTGTCGCCAGGAAGGTAAGCAAATGATCCCGGTGAACCCAAATCACCGGTAAAACCTGATAATCCAGAAGAGGTGGTAAAGGATACGCCATTGACAAAATTATCGGTAAACTGAGCTACATTAAAGTTGTTATTTAGCGCATCAACGCCATCATCACCTAATGAAAGACTCGCGGTTAAAATATCTGGTGCATCAAAAGAGGTATCAAAGCCTGCTGTAGCAATAGTTTCCGAGCCTTCACGAGCTAATGAAGCGAAATCACTACCACCTTGATTTGTTGCTGTCTCACCTGCTGCGGTTTCAGGTAGTTCAGCGGTTGGATCTTCACCGGATTCAATTAATGCCTGTAGGGCTTCAATCTCAGTGAGCTCATCTGTGGTCATATCTATGATAGTTTCGGCCGATAAGTTTTCAGCTATGTTGTCACCATTGAGAATAGTGCCATCGTCAAAGGTCACCACAAACGCAATGCCATCGGCTACTTGGAGTTCTGCCCCTGCAGGAATAGTATCTCCTGGAAGAATGTTTTTTGTTTCATTGTTCAACGTGAGAGTAATCTCTCCATTAGTTGAATTTAAAACACCATTTTTTGTCGTTACAACAGAACTCATGACCTTAGCTCCAATAACCCGCATTTAACCTGATATTCATAGTGTTAGCATAACTATGCATATCGAGGTATTTGCTGTTATAAGTTTGAAAGTTAAATTAACCGCAAGTTAACAATTTTAGCAGTAGCCTTACTATAGGTCAATTTTTTGACCATCTAGTTCTTCGTAATAAACTAATGAATTTAAGAGGGAAATAGAAAAGTCTTGTAAATCAGTACAACTAAGTGATTACAGGCAAATGTTAAATTTTTAATACATTAGCATTAGGTGATGTTGGTAGGCTATTCATGAGATATTTGTTGCTAGATTAGCTTGTTTCACGTAGAAAAAAGCGATAAAAAAACCTGCCAAATGGCAGGCTTTAGTGTCTAACTGATTATAGAAAGCGATTAATTCATTATGAAATTATTGCTTAACATTTGCACAAGTTTTACTCGCTAGCATTAGCCGCTTTTCGATAACTTTGTAGTGCAGCGGTATTTTCACCGAGTTGCTCTTGCACTTGTGCTAATGCCAACCAATGCTGTCGTAATGGTGATACGTCACATACTTTTGTCCAGTGCTCTTTTGCGACTTTAGTATCACGTTTTTGCATGGCTAACTTGGCTAAACACACTTGATATCCAGCATCATGCTCATGGGTTTGCTGGTAACGTTGCAGTAGTTTTCTTATTTCATCATCGTCAGCATCTAGTATGTGGGGCAAGGCCGATAAAATGCTGTTACTGGGTTCGACTTTCAAACTCTTAGAAAGCAGCTTTAAGGCATCTTTTTTACGTTCATACTGGCATAAGCCGCGAGCATAAATGGCGATGAGAGTCGGTTGACTGCGCTCTGTTTTACTAAGCCAGTGCCAACACTTCTCAAGATCTTGTTCGTTAGATTCAGTTGCAGCAGTCAATAGGGCAATATTAGTTTGTTGCTCTATATTATTAAATATCTCATCAGTAACGATTTGACGTTTTTTAATAGCAGGTAAAAGTAACTTTAATGCTTGCCAGTCACCCTGTAACTGATATAAATCCAAGGCTAATTTTAGCACTGGGGTTTTACTTTTACTGGTTGGATTGAGTAATTGTAGCTCTATTCTCGCCTCAGCTAATTGACCCTGTTGGATAAGGTAGCGAGTTTTTGAGGTTCTGGCTGCGGTTTGTGCTAGCGGATCTTCTGCCGCTTGAGCTAAATATTGATCACGGGCTTGGCTATTGTGTTGATGATGAGCAGCGCGGGCGGCGGCAAATAAATTCAAAGCCGGCAGTTCGCCTTTTGCTGCGCCTTTAGACATGGCTTTTTCAGCACTAGGCCAGTCTTCTTCTGCCAGTGCTAAGGCCCCTTGTAAGGTATGTTTTTTAGCGGCTTGTTTGCGCCAGCGATCAGGTAAATAGCGGCTATGAATAATGATATTCAGTAGGAAAATAATCAGCCATTCAACTATCTGTAGCGCTGCATAAAATAAAATTAACCCCAGTAAACCAAAGACTAAACTGGTTTCTATTTGATAATCGCCCGCCGCAATATAAATATAGCCTGTGTTGCCGATGATAAATGGGCTGATACAAAAACCGATTAAAATGATAATCACATATGCAAGAGTTTTAATCATGACTGTGGTTCCTCTGCTGGAACCAACTCACCGTAAGTAATGTGCTGCTGAAGTAATCGGGTAGACTCAAATTTTTGCTGGTTTATTTCTTCAATGGTGACCGTCATTAGTGCATCTAAAGCCCGCAGCGCTTCTTGGGTTTTATCTTCGTCTAAATCAAAGTATTGCTGGATCCACGTTCGCGCAAAGCCAACCGATTGGCGATAATTAACTTGATCATGTTGATACAGGGCTAACTGAGCTTGGAGTAATTTATTGCGGATATTTTCAACCAGATACCATTGCTGATCTGGGGCTAGTAGCGGCTCAAGATCTGTAGTGCGCTTACGAATAGTGATAAAACCATCCGTTACTGAATGCCAAGTCTTGGCTAAATTACTTTGCCAGTCATCTACTGAATCTGAGATGGCATTTTGCTCCGCCAAGTCTTCTGCTGCTTGGGCTTTAGCGCGATTCAATGGCAAGGTATCTAACTGATTAAGTATGCCATCAATAGCGTAAATGGTGCCTGCCACATCAGTGGTTTTGATGGAATTAGTTCGGGCGAGATCATTGGCAAGTGCGCGGCGTATCGGCAATAAGGTGGGATCTTTCATTGCTTCAATACGCTCATCAGCAGATGTTAATAAACTTGCTGCTGTTTTAGGGTCGTTTTCAAGAGCCAGTTTTCTAGCTGCCATACGGACTAAGTATTCAGCTTCAGATGCCATCCAGTTATTTGGATTACGCTGAGCTAGTGTAGCGACCCGTTGCTGTAATTGCTGTTGTGATTTAGCTAACTGCGCTTGTTGCTGATAAGCCTGTGAATTTTGCTGTTGCTGGGCTTCTAATACTGCAATGCGTTTATTGGGTTCTACCAGCGCTTGCGTGACTTGACTACCTATTACGCTGGTTTGTTGGTTTTGAGTTTGCAGCTGCTGTTTTTGCTCTTGCAGTTCCATCCATAGCAGATAGCTTAGGCCTATTCCGCCAATGGCAATGATCAGGCAAATAAGAATACTGAAACGCACCCACCATGAACTTTTACTACGGTGTTTTTTTTCTGGGCTAGCCTCAGAGTTTGTGGCTTGCTTTTGTGTGGTTGATGAGGGATTTTCTGACTCAGGTTCGCTCACTTTATCTGCTTCGATAACAGGAGTTGATTCAATCACATCATTGTCTGAATGAGCTTGTTGATTAGGATCTTGTTTGTTGTGTTCCATGAGCTGTCCTTGAGTACCTAGTTTGATCATCCACAGTGCGACCAAATCATTAATGCGAGCAAAAACACGATAAGGCAAAGTTACAGTTTGGCAGGATTAAACATTATCGCAAATACAAATGACTCGCTAATGATTAAACAGATAATGCAGCTAAAACAGCTTGAGTATTCGCGCCACTTGCATTGGTGACGTGAGTTAACCCGACTATTTTTGCTCTTTGCTCCACTCGATTACTGGGGACTATGATATGACATGATTGCAACCATGCAAATAACTCTTTTGGAACAAGTTTAATTAGATTCTCTAGCACATCGCCACTGGTGACGATTATGGTATCAATGCCGAATTGCTGCCACTGACTGCAAACCAAGGCTGAATCTAGCTTTGGCAGACTGCGTTGGTAGACTTCCCAGTAGCAAACATTGGCCTGTCTGAGAGTCAGTTGCTCAGCGATAGTTTCGCGGCCGCCAATACCTCTTACGATAACAATGTGTTGATTTTTAATATCGCTTAATGATGTCAGTGATAATAAGCCTTCACTGTCCTGGCTGTCTTCAGGGGCAATTTCAGGAGTGATGTTATATTGCGACAGGGCATCAGCGGTGGCTTGGCCAACGGCGTAATAGCGACAATCTGGAAATTTATCATTAAGGCTAATGGCTGCAAACTTTACCGCATTAGTGCTAATAAAAATTAAGCTGTCAGCTTGGGTGAGGGTGTTGGGGTTAATCCGGTTGTGAGTAGGTACCACAGCTAATAAAGGAGTGACCATGAAGTCGACTCCTTTCGCTTTAAGCTTATCTGCCATAGCTTGATTGCGCCCCTCAGGGCGCGACAGTAAGACTTTCATCTCGATTACTGGTTGTAAACAGCGTCTAGAATGGTTTTAGCACCGCGGCTAAGTAAATCTTCAGCCAGTTGCTCACCTAATGCAACCGCATCAGTTTTTAAACCAGTCACATTACCTTCAATGATTTGGCTGCCATCAGGGTTACCCACTAGGCCACGAAGATGTAAGCTATCGCCATCAATTTCAGCATAAGCACCGATTGGTACCTGACAGCCACCTTCTAAGCGCATATTCATCGCTCTTTCGGCAAAAACACGGTAACGAGTTTCTAAATGCTCAAGTGGCGCAAGCAATGCTTTAACGCGTTCGTCATTCATGCGGCACTCAATGCCGACAGCGCCTTGGCCATTTGCAGGTAGTGAGTCTTCAGCTGAAATAAAGCTGGCAATACGCTCATCAAGTTTTAGGCGGATAAGACCTGCAGCAGCAAGGATAATCGCATCGTAATCGCCGCTATCTAATTTAGCTAAGCGAGTACCGACATTGCCACGTAAGTCTTTAATGACGAGATCTGGGCGAGCCGCACGGATTTGACATTGACGACGAAGACTTGAAGTACCCACAACAGCGCCTTGTGGTAATTCTTCAATGGTTTTGTAAGTGTTTGATACGAATGCATCACGTGGATCTTCACGCTCACAAATCACTTGTAAACCTAGACCTTCAGGGAAGTCTACCGGTACATCTTTCATTGAATGCACCGCGATATCAGCGCGATTTTCAAGCATGGCAACTTCAAGTTCTTTAACAAAAAGACCTTTACCGCCAACTTTAGCCAGAGGCGTATCTAAAATAACGTCTCCTTTTGTGCTCATTGGTAATAGCTCTACGGTTAAATCTGAATGAATACGTTCAAGTTCTGCTTTTACGAATTCTGCTTGCCACATTGCAAGTGGGCTTTTACGTGTAGCGATACGAATAACATTTTGAGACATGCCAAAGAGTTCCATCAATAGACTTAATTGCAATAATGCTAACATTGCCAGAAAGCAGATGTAACAAATCGATAGCGATTGTTTGAACTATGCACGTAGTTTTTTTGTGATGCAGATCTCATTTGCTGGTGTATTTAAATAAAAGTGCTAACATGATCACGTTTCTACTAATTTATTTAACGCTAATCAACATGGTTTTTAACTGCGCTGCAGTATGTTGATAATTAGTAACTTAGTGCTAGTAACAGGATGATACTTTGATTCAAAAGGTTTATCGCTCCATCGAGATAGCTAATCAACTCAATCTTGTTCGATATGAACGGGTTAAATCCTTATTGTCGCCAATTCAGCAACAGCTTTTCGATATCATTCCTTATTTGATCCATCATCATAATGTGCAACTGCCCGGCAGTAACTCCGCTTTAACGCCTTTTGGGATCAGCCAATTTGACATGACACCTGCTATGGAACAGGCGCGTCACAGTCTGCATTTACCCAGTTTAGATCTGCAAGCAGCCCAGCCCAGTGCGTTCGAAGGAGTGTATTCCATGGGCAGCACCGCAAGTTTTGGCCAAAACCCTAAAAGTGATGTTGATGTGTGGTTGGTTTACAAATCAAGCTTAAGTCATGCTGATTTAGCATTAGTTACTGAAAAAACAGACCAATTGACTCAGTGGTTTGCAAGTTTTGATTTTGAAGTGAATTTTTATCTGGTACACCCATTACAGTTTAGAGAATGCAGCGCATTTGATAATTGTTACAGCTCCCTTGGCGAAGAGCACAGTGGCAGCACCCAGCATTGGTTATTATTAGAAGAATTTTATCGCTCCCATATTCGTTTGTCTGGTAAAGCGGCGGGGTGGTGGCCGGGTGCTGACGCTGATAACGAAGTGTTGTTTTTAGGCGATGTGCAATCCATGCCGGCAACTGAATATTTTGGCGCCTCATTATGGCAACTCTATAAGGGGCTCAATAAACCCCATAAAGCCTTGCTTAAGGTATTGCTGCTGGAAACCTATGCCGCAGAGTACCCGCAAGCAAATTTTATTACCCAGCAGATTTGGCAACAGTGCCTGCAAGGGGATTTTACTGAATCCAATGATGCCTATTTAATTTTATATCAGCGTATTGAAGCATATCTACTCGGGCGACGGGACACGCGCCGCCTCGAAATTGTCCGCCGTTGTTTTTATCTTAAGTGCGGTGTTAACTTAACAAATCGCTGCGTGGCCAGAGATTGGCGCAGAGATAAAATGCAGCAATTGGTTGAGGACTGGGGTTGGCCCCATAGTTTGTTAGAAACACTGGATAACAGCCAGCACTGGCATTCAGGGCAACTTAAATGGTTTAACAAGCAGCTTAATGAATTGCTACTAATCAGTTATCGCACCTTATTGGACTTTGCCTCAAAACAAGCATTAAGCGATCGCTTTAGAGTGGAAGAATTAGGGATCCTTGCCCGTAAACTTCATACTTATTTCAGTGACGATGAGCATCAATTATTACCTTTAAACAAGCTGTGGAGCGGCTCAATAATCGAGCCAAATTTAACCATTATCCATAGCCTTAAAGAGTCACGATTTTATTTATATCGCCAGCCGCATAATTCTGGGCAGCTATTGGGTGAGTCAGCCATTATTAAAGCCGACACACCCACAGCATTGATTGCGTGGGCGGTGATGAATGATATTTCTACTGCGGACACTCAGTGGCAAGAGTATGGCCGCAGTAAACACCGTAAAGCCCGCTTGACTCAATTGGCATTAAGCCTTAATCCGTTGATGACGGCGACAAGCAAAGTCTCCAAAGCTGAATTGTGTCAGCCATTTTTTTATAAAAAAATTATTGTTGTGGCCAATCTTGATAAAGACCCAACCATCAAGTGGCAAGGGCAAGAGATCATGATTGATTACATGAACTCCAATGTTTTTTCCTTAGGCAAAAAACAGCAAAATATGTTGTCTACCATTGATATCATTTGTCTCAATAGTTGGGGCGAGTGGCAGTGTCATCGTTTTAAAGGTCCATTGGGATTATTAGAGGCGCTGTCTTTTGTTGCTATAGGCTTAAAATGTAAACCTGAGCAAGTAGAAATTAATATTGTCGCCTGTGCCCAGCGGCTGAAAAAACAATTACATGATGCGCTGCAGGGGATTTTTTCTCAATGCGTCAAATACTGTTATGAGGCGCGCACTTTCTCAGGGTTAATGCATCCGTTACAGCTTGGCGGCCATCGTTATGGTTTATATTTTAATCCCATGGGTTTGGTGTATAACCTCTTGGGTGATGACGCGGTTAAAGCTGGGCCGATAAAAGTGCAGCGTTTTAAAAAGCCGCAGCTGAATGCGCCAGCTGCCATCATCAAAGCTGATCCCTACGGCGGTATCCCCAATGTGATTAAGTTGTATATTTCCAAAGGGGCAAAGCAATACTTTTTACGCCAGCGACCTGATGTTTTAGATGTGTTTATTATTGATGAAGCAAACGAGCTTAAACATCAATTATATGAAAATATGTCGATGCAGGAGTTGGTGGAAAAAGAAAGCCACAGCTTTGCGTTTGAGCAGGGGGTATCATCACAGCATTATTTTAATATGCCGCAATTTTTTAAATTAGAAAGAATAAACGGTGAGTTAAACGTGGTGCCATTTGGGGTGATGATAAATGAATTGAGTTCAGACTTCTAAACCCAATTCAGTTTTGCTGACATTATCACTTTAGATATCGACAATTTGAGCTAGTACACCTGAGGGATTAAATCGCCAGCGAAATACCGCTTTGCTTTTTAATCGACTCAATCACAAACGGCATGAATATATTGTCATTACGCTCATCAAACCACTTTCCATCAACTAACGCAAAGTGATAACCACCAAAGCGAGTCGCAATCCAGAGCTCATGTAACGGCTCTTGTTTATTGATGACGATTTGCGAACCATCTTCAAACTCAAGCTGTAAAACATTACCACTGGCATTGATGTCTACATCGGCATCTTGCTCGTCAATAGCAGCTTCAATGGCATTTTCTATCTTGCTGAACATCTCATCTGCCAATTGATGAAACTCTGTATCTGTCATAGCCATGCATTTCAATCCTTGTGCTTTCTAGGTTATGAATGCGATTATAAGGCTATAACTCCCCAGATGCATAGAATGTTGAGAAAAATGAGACTGTTTTTATTCGTAATGCTTGCTAGCCTATCCATTATAGGCTGCGGACAAAAAGGCCCTTTATATAAAACTCCTGACGCAGAAACCAATCAGGAACAGCGAAAACCGCCAGAGTCTACCCTTGAGGAAAACCAAGTTAAACCTCAGACTCAGTCTCAACAATTGCCTCAAAAGCTAGGTTAAAGCCGCCTTTATCGCATAAAAGTATTACAGAATAATAAACAAGGAATCGCATAGTGGATCATTTTATTTATCAACAAGACAGCTTATTTGCTGAAGGCTGCTCAGTAGAGCAATTGGCTCGTGAGCATGGTACGCCGCTATATATTTATTCGCGCGCAACCTTAGAGCGCCATTGGCATGCCTTTGATAATGCCGTGGCAACGCACCCTCATTTAATTTGTTATGCCGTTAAAGCTAACTCTAACCTTGCGGTGCTGAACGTATTAGCACGTTTAGGCAGTGGCTTTGATATTGTTTCTGGCGGTGAATTAGCCCGGGTTATTACCGCTGGCGGCGACCCTAAAAAAGTGGTTTTTTCTGGGGTTGGTAAAACAACGGCGGAAATGGAACAAGCACTGAATATTGGTATTTATTGCTTTAATGTTGAATCAAGCGCTGAGCTTGAGCAACTTAATGAGGTAGCTGGCCGTTTAGGTAAAGTGGCCCCAATATCATTGCGAGTTAACCCAGATGTGGATGCCGGCACTCACCCGTATATTTCTACCGGGCTTAAAGAAAACAAATTTGGTATCGCCATGGATGAAGCTGAGCAAGTGTTCGCTCGCGCCCATAGTTTGCCTAATCTAGATGTTAAAGGGGTTGATTGTCATATTGGCTCACAGTTAACTGAAATGCGCCCGTTTTTAGATGCCATGGACCGAATGCTAGCGCTAATTGACCGCTTAGCAGTGCAGGGCATTGAAATTAAGCATTTCGATGTCGGTGGTGGCTTAGGGGTGACTTATGATGGTGAAACTCCGCCGCATCCTGATGTGTACGCCGCCGCCTTACTTGAGCGCTTGGGCGATCGACCACTAAAATTGATATTTGAACCCGGGCGCGCCATTGCAGCTAACGCCGGCATTTTTGTCACTCAAGTGTTGTCATTAAAAGAAAACAGCGATAAGCGCTTTGCTATTGTGGATGGCGCCATGAACGATCTCATTCGTCCGTCGTTGTATTCAGCTTGGCAAAACATTATCCCTGTTAACCAAACTGCGGCGCAAACCTTTGCTTATGATGTGGTCGGCCCAGTCTGTGAAACCGGTGACTTTTTAGGTAAAGACCGTCAGTTAAATGTGGCAGCAGGTGACTTTTTAGCTGTACGTTCAAGTGGGGCATATGGCTTTGTGATGGCATCTAACTATAACTCTCGTCCACGTGTGGCAGAGGTCATGGTCGATAAAGATCAAAATCAAGTGATCCGTGAGCGTGAAAAGATTGAACAATTGTGGCAAGGTGAACATATACTGCCGTAATAGTTTATCAATACGTTCATAATAGTTCGATAAAGGAAGACACTTTTGATCCAATTCACCAAGATGCATGGTCTAGGTAATGATTTTATGGTGGTTGATGGCGTAACACAGAATGTGTTTTTTTCGCCAGATCAAATTCGCCGATTAGCCGATCGTAACTTCGGGATCGGTTTTGATCAGCTGCTATTAGTCGAGCCGCCTTACGACCCAGATTTAGATTTTCATTACCGCATATTTAATGCAGATGGTAGTGAAGTTGAGCAGTGTGGCAATGGCGCCCGCTGCTTTGCGCGTTTTGTGCGTAACAAAGGGTTAGTCAATAAATACAAAATCCGCGTTAGCACCAGCTCAGGTAAAATGACCCTGCGCTTAGAGCGTGATGGCAGCGTTACCGTGAATATGGGCGTGCCTATCACAGAGCCCAGTAAAATCCCATTTCGGGCCAAACGCAGCGAAAAAACCTATTTATTAACAAGTCCCAAGCAAACGTTTCTTTGTGGTGCCATTTCTATGGGCAACCCCCATTGTGTATTAGATGTGGATGATGTTGCCACTGCAGAGGTGGAAGAAATTGGCGCTATGCTGACCCGTCATGAGCGTTTCCCTAAAGGGGTTAACGTTGGCTTTATGCAAGTGGTTAATCGTGGCCATATTAAGCTTAGAGTCTATGAGCGCGGCGCAGGTGAAACATTGGCTTGTGGTACCGGCGCTTGTGCTGCAGTGGCCATTGGGATTTTGCAAAATAAGTTAGATAACCAAGTTAAAGTTGACTTACCCGGTGGTAGTTTAAACATTAACTGGGAAGGTGAGGGCAAGCCGTTATGGATGACTGGACCTGCTGAACATGTATTTGATGGACAAATCCAGTTATGACCGATGTAATTAATACCAAAAAAATGCTCGCCCAAAATGCCAAAGCAGCAGCTGATTTGGGCGCTGACTTAAGCATGCCGACATTATCGATGGAGGATTTAGCCATCGATGAGCACCTGATCCGCGAGTATTTGCTGCAAAATCCAGAGTTCTTTAATCGTTACCCTGAATTATTGCTGGCGATGCGTTTATCTCATCACGAACGCGGCGCAGTGTCATTGGTCGAGCGCAGGCAAGAAATGCTGCGCACCCGAGTTACCCAGCTTGAAGAAGAAATTACCTCATTAATGAAGATAGCCACCGAGAACGAGAAAATTTTTCGCTTTAATCGGCAGTTATCCTTAGACATTCTAAAGTGTGAAGATTTAGGCCAATTAAGACAGTTGGTGTCACAAAGCCTTAAGCAAGAGTTCGGCTTTACCCATGTAAGGCTGATAACCGTGCATGATATTGACAGCGAATTGGCTAAGATTTGGCGTCAGCGTATTCAGCAAGGTTATTATTTTGGCCGCTTAACCCAATCAGAGTCTAAGCGTTTATTTGGTGGCGAAGTCGGCTCAGTAGCATTGACCAAGCTGTCAGATGAAAATGGTCAGGTGATTTTTGGGGTTGCATCAGCTGATGCGGCGCATTTTCATCCGGATATGGATAATTTGTTTTTTGAACAAATACGCGATTTACTCGACCATATGCTGCCGAAATTTTAAATGTCACAACTTTTTTAAGCTTTAACATTACTGTTTTAGCTTTATCATGATCTGCTTGGAGGTAGTGTTATGAGTCAGCTAAGTTGGTTAGCCTCATTTGAACGCTACCTTATTTCAGAGCGACAATTATCCCCCTATAGTGTGCGCAACTATTTGTATGAAATTAATCGTGCCAGCAAAATAATATTTACTCACAATGAGTTAACCGAGAATGATGATTCATGGTTAGCGGTAAGCCGTGAGCAATTACAAGCCGTTCTCGCCAAACTTCACCGTCAAGGCTTAAGCCCGCGTTCTTTATCACTGTGTTTATCTTCCCTTAAGCAATTTTTTGAATTTTTAGTGCGTGAGCAAGTGATTGATGCCAATCCAGCTAAAAACCTCAATGCCCCCAAGCAAGCTAAGCCTTTACCAAAAAATATGGACCTAGATGCGGTTACGCATTTATTGGATATTGATGCTAGCGACCCCTTAAGTAAACGAGATAAAGCCATTATGGAGCTGTTTTATTCCAGCGGCTTACGTTTAGCAGAGCTTGCGAGTTTAAATATTCACGATATTGATTTTCAGCAACAGGAAGTCAAAGTCATGGGTAAAGGCAGTAAACAGCGGATTGTGCCTGTGGGTAAAATCGCTCTTAGCGCATTACAAACTTGGCTTGATTCGCGGGCTGAAATGCCATCAGCTGACGCGGGTGATGCGCTATTTATCAGCCAACAGGGAAAACGTTTATCACACCGTAGTATTCAACTGCGGATGAATAAATGGGGTCAGCAGCAAGCATTATCTGCAAAAGTTCACCCGCATAAATTGCGCCATTCCTTTGCAACGCATATGCTTGAATCAAGTGCTGATTTAAGAGCGGTGCAAGAATTGCTGGGTCATGCCAATCTGTCAACGACCCAAATCTACACCAGCCTTGATTTTCAGCACTTAGCGAAAGTGTATGATGGCGCTCACCCTAGAGCGAAAAAAGCCAAGGGGAAATAATGAAACAATACCTAAGACTGAAACCGTTTAAAGCCATTAGTTTTGATTTGGATGACACCTTGTACGACAACGTGTCGCACATTATTAAAGCGGAAGCTGAATTATCACATTTTATGCAAGATAACTTTAAAGCGCCGTTAAATTGGGGGATCTCCCAGTGGCGCTTGTTGAAATCTCAGGTGATTGCAGAGCACCAAGAGTTGGCCCATGACACCACCGCCGCCCGTTATGAAGTGTTACGCCAAGGCTTACTGCAATGGGGTTATAGTGAAGCACAAGCTAGCCAAGGTGCCCAAAAAGGGATGCAATGTTTTAGCTTTCATCGTAGCGATTTTAAGGTAACGGAGGAGGTATTGAGTTGCCTTGCCAACTTAGGAAAGCACTTTCCGTTAGTGGGTATTACTAATGGTAATGTGGATGCAACGCGCATTGGTCTTGATGACGTATTGCAATTTGTGCTGCATCCTGGACACGGGGTTAGGATGAAGCCCTACAGTGACTTATTTGATCTCAGTTGCCGCCATTTAGCCATCAAGCCTAGTGAGTTACTGCATATTGGCGATCATACAATCAGTGATGTGTTAGGTGCCAGAAAAGCGGGTTGTCAAAGTGTGTGGTTAAATCATCAAGCGAGTGACAACAGGCAAGCTAAATATATTTTACCCCATATTGAAATCCATCAATTAGATGATCTTACAAGCTTGTTTGGCTAATATTTTTAGCAATATCTATTTGTAAAAGAGTTTATTTTAACTCCCTTACTTTGAACTGTGTTTTTCAAATTATAAGTGCCTTAACGGGCATTTTTTGGCTGCTTTTGGCGAAAAATAGCCAAAAAAAAATGGTTCTGCTGGGGAGCAAGAACCATTAAACATGATGAATGTTAAATTGGAGCGAAAACAATGATGAAACTGGGATAAAACAAATCTGGCTCTATTTACAGTGCTAATGCCGCTGGAAATAATAGGTTATTTTCAATATTAATATGGGTCTGTAAGTCTGCATCAAACTCAGCAAGTGTCTTGTAACACTTCTGCCAAGTACTACAAGCGCCTTCAGGAGCTTGATAGTTTTGGGTTAATTCTCGTAATTGTTGCAAGATGGTGCCAGCATGGTCATGCTCGTGTTCCATGGCATTGATTGGGTTACCGATATGACCAAAGCACCCGTTCACTTCCAAGCCATCACCTAAACGTCTCATGGCAGGAAACAAAATTTGTTCTTCCTTCATAAGATGTGGCATTAAGTCTGAAACCAAGGCCTGTACAAGGTTAGCTAAAGGCTGAATTTCTGCATGGTCGCTAGCATGTGCTTGCACCATTCTTTGGGTGTATTCCACCAGTAAAGGCGCCGTTTCACGTACATATTGATGATGAGTCACTTCAATATAATCAATGAGTGATGCGAGGGGCAGTGCCTGTAATTGCTCAAAGCTTGAAGCTGTGGTCATGAATATTCCAAAGATGCATATAATTTACATGCATATTATATGCATCTTTAAGTTGCTCAATACAAGCACCATAAAAGTGTTATCTGGATCACGTTTTATGGCGCAATATGTCTCTTTATGAGTACTGCTATTGAGTGCAACCTTGATCAGTTTTTAGCGGTGAGCTCAACACAAGATTACTGACTTTTTGCTCGCTCACCATGCCGCCAATTCTTAGCAGCTTATCTTGATGACAAATGAGGCCGCGATGATCCATTGAGGGTGTTGCAAGCCTTATTGGGGTAAGCCAGCTGTTGCTAGCAAAGTCGAAGCTATATTGATATTGCTGTGGGGTACTGGGAGCGCCGTTATAACCGATACCACTATAATTGTATGGGTTGTCACTGCCACCAATAAAGATGGCGTAGCCTGCTTTGTTATTGTCTCTATCACTGTCTTTATTGCTATTTTTATTAGAGCCTACACCTGTTGCCGCCATTCTATAATGCGCAATAGCAGGCTTGTTCATGTCACTTTTTGCCGTCTTAGCAACAGAATAATGTGGCAGTAATTGCCAACTAATTCTTAAATGATTCTCTGGGTTCAGTTCACCATATAAACACACGGGTGATGATGCATAGCTGCGACGTTTACCTATATTAGCCTGAACTTTCACACCATCGCACAAGACAATTTTATTGTTAACCATGGCCACCGCTTGACCAAACACCGCCGGGGCAGGTATCGGACTTGCCTGAGACCAAGTATCGGTTTGAGTGTCATACACTTGCACTAAATTAACATTGCCGTCGTTGTGCCAACCACCAAATAAATATACATAGCGTTGTTGGTAAACACTGGCAGCCGTGTCATCAACAGCGACGGGCATGTCGGCAATACGTTGGTACTCATTAGCGCTGATGTCGAAACGGTAATTATCGACAGTGCTAATTTCCTCATGATTTTTAGCCACAGTGTAGCCACCAAAAACATAAGCTTGATCATCAACACCCACAGCGATTGAGGCTAATCTGCCAGCCAAAGGCGCGACAAAAGGAACATCTTTAATGGGCTGCCATTGGTTATTGGGACTCGATAAATCAAGCGCCCACGCTTTATTATGCACCGCGAGATAATCTTTTGCTTCAGCAAGCCCGGTAAAACTCAGTAAATACTGGGCATTATCTGTAGTGACTTTGGCGATGGCATTATTTGAAACTGACTCAGGCAAGGGCGCATAGGTTGCAAAAGCAATCGGTGCAGAAATGATTAATAAGATAGCCGAGTTGAGTTTTAAAGGCAGTTTCATGTAAATCCTTTTGTGGGTTAGCACTGTATTTATTAGTGTAGCGAGCAGTGTAATTATTCGTATGGTAAGCAGTATTTTTTTCGGTATATGCAAGCATACTTTACACAAAATAAAGTATCGAGCGAAGCCTTGATAAGAAACTATCACAATTAAATTTCTATGAAAATTAAGGTGTTTCAGGTAATTTAGACGCTTATTATTTAGTGAAAATTAACTGTATTCGCACCATAAATTAAAATAATAACAAGGGTAACGACAAATTTTGATTATCCATAAATCATATAGAAAAATATTCTCAGCCCACTTTCTCCATCGGTGGCTAATGCTGGTGCTGGCGATTCCCATCATCATATGGAGCGTGACCGGTAGCTACTTTGTGTTGATGGATATTGGCTTTATTCGCAGTGATCATGTGGTTAGCAAAGTAGAAGTTATTGACCCTTCTCAAGTGCAATACTCGGTAGGTAACGTCTATCAAAATTACCCTAAAGCCCAGCAAATATCCCTTAAAAGCGTGCTTAGTAAAGCGGTTTATCAAGTCAATTTAACAGATGATAAGCTGCTCATCGATGCGCAAACGGGTCAGGTACTTGAACGCTTTAATGAGCAACAGGCACGTCAAATCGCAGCTTTATATTTACCATCGGTTTCAGCGACCCAATTAAGCTCCATTAGCCTTATCGAACACAATGCACCAGCTGAGTTATCTGCAAGGCATCTACCTGTGTGGCGAGCTGAGTTTGATGATATTGGCATGACAACCCTCTATATATCCGCTAAAAGTGGCGATGTGGTAACCCGCCGACATGAATACTGGCGCTTGTTTGACTTGTTTTGGAAGTGGCACATCATGGATTATAACGACGGTGAAGCCATTGATAATCAGTTACTCTTTTATACTTCAATAAGCGCATTTATCGCTGTTTTTTCTGGCCTGATGTTAGTGTGGCAACGCCGAAAGAGGTATGTGAAATGAGTGCTAAATCGAGCGTGAGAACAAGTAAAATACCAGGCAAGAAAGCCAAGCGGTTACAGCATTTGATCCGAGTCTGGCATTACTGGGTAGGCGCGTTAGTTAGCCTACAATTTTTGATTTGGCTAGGGACTGGTATTTACTTTAATATCACCCCACACGAGGCGCTAAAAGGCATGGCATATAGTCATCATGCTGCCCATGAAGACTATAATTTCAATGCTGCAGAACTAATAACGGCAAAGCAAGTACTGACAAACCATCCGAATCAACAGCAATTAGCACTCATATCATTGGACAGCAATCCCGTGTATTTACTGACTGAAACCGCAATGCGTTATAAACATGAGTGTCAGCAGCAAACCTTAGTGAATGCCTATAGCGGTGAAGTGATTCATATTGACCTATCGTTAGCAACCACGCTGGCCATCGACAGTTATAGGGGGCCTGGCAGCGTTATCAGTGCTAATAAACTTAAGCCGCCGATTAGCGAGTGGCCTAAAGAATGCAATCCCTTATGGCAAATCAACATGGATGATGATCTTGAGACACGAATATACATCAATGCCATTAATGGCCAGTTAATTGGCCACAAAAATAGCGACACTGAACTGGCAGATTTGATGTTCAAATTACATTTTATGGATTACTTACATCAAGGCAGTTTCAATAATCCTTTCAGTTGGTTTTTTGGCTTAATCGGCTTGTTTTTATCACTGTCAGGTTTGTATTGGGTGGGAGAGAACTTAGTGAATAAGCGTTATAAATTAACGCGGTTCTTAAAGGTTAAAAGCTGAGTTTAAGTGTAGTTATTTTCATGGTTTAATAAAATCAAACTAAAAAGAAGGCCCTCATCAGAGGGCCTTTCTCATAGGTATTGTTTGCTTAACATGCCTATATAATCGTGAAGCTTAATATTTAGTGAAGCTTACGGCGACGACCAGCGAATAAACCTAGTACACCTAATGCTAAGAAGCCTAAGCTACCACCGCTTGATTTTTTCTCTTCAACAACAGGAACTTCAGGTGCTGGCGCTACAGGCTCTACGCCATCAGAGTTAACCGTTAGCTTAAAGCTGGTGGTTGCTTGATCAGACGGGTAAGCCATATCATGCACAGTTACAGATACCATGGTTTCACCAAACCAGTCAGCATCAGGGGTAATCGTGATGCTATCACCTTCAACTTTAGCAGTGATGTTATCACCTGCCACCATAATGCCATTGACTGTGCCTTTAAGGTCAGCATAGACAACATTCATTGTAAGAGAGCTATTCTCTTCAATTACTTGGTCTGTAAAACCTGCAACTTGAATATTACTTGCTGATGAAACCGTATGGGATACCGTCACTAACTCTGAATCAGCGTATTGACTGCTAACCGTTACTGCATTATCCATTCCAACAGCTGCAGCTGATACACGGGCAGAGAAGCTAACCGTTAATGCTGAGCTTTCAGGGCCTTGATAATCAGCACAAACTAGCATGCCTTCAGCCACTTTTTCATCAACGTTATTGTAGGCAAAACCGTCATTGTACCAACCACCGACAGGCTGGTAGGTGCCACGCTCACCGTAATAACCATGTAGACCAATTGAACCAAAATGATCGTTAGCCGTTTGCAGCGCTTGATAACCAAACATGATTTCATGGGCACCAGGGGCAAAATCTAACTTAGTTGAGATAATGGTTTCAACATCAAAGTAAGCTGATGCATCTGGGTTACGGTTACCGGTAAAGCGGTTATTAATTTCTGCACCACCTTTCCACTGGAACACATAATAATCATCAACCACAGCACCATATACTAGGTTAGTGACTGCGCCGATATCTTCACGGAATGCCACTTCTGGCATCATCACATCACCACGCCACAATGGGGCAACCATAGTGTCAGGGAAGCTTTGGAACACATCATTAAACTCATAATGGTAATTATAGAAATCTGGCATTTCGTCAAATTTCACATAACCAAATGGTGAGATTTCAAGTAAGTCATGCAGCATGTCTTGCTCTGCACCGTATAAAGGTACGTGAGGTAAATCATTCGCTGACATTGGAATACTCAAATATTGGTTAGAGTAGCCAGTAATGCCTAAATCAGAGAAACCAAACTCACTTGGTACATCCACAAAGGTGTCACTCGCGCCCTGCATTTGCGCAGGAATACGACACGTCGCATCCTCTAGACTCGTGGTAAACACATAGTGACGTGGGGTATCTAATGACGAAGGTTGCACAGTATTAAAGGCAATGGTATTACCATCAATTGTCATGTCTTCAGTGTATTGTGGTAAGCCAGAAACCTGAACGCTGTCTTCAATTAACTGGAAGCCTGAAGCGAGTTCAGTACTTAAGGTTAACTGACGCTCACCACCTAACAAGTTAGGCGCTAGGCTGACTTCAAACTCAACAATATCACCGGCCTTGGCACTAGTATGGCTTGCTTCAATTTCGGTGTCGCTACCGTCATGAATAAGCTGTACTGGGATATAACCTAAGTTATCATCGTTATAGCTGTCGCTACCAATTCCCACATAACCATAATAAACATCGCCCTCTACAGCATCAGCTAAATCATAGTTTAACTGTACGCGGTAAGGGTCCATGCCATTTGATGAATCTGGGCCAACGGCAGTCAGATTAGCGTCATCTTGATCACCGATGATAGCTAAAGCGAAGGTCATATTATCAGCAAGGTTAGCTGCATCTTCATAATCATACTTATAGTTAGAGCCATAAGCCCAGTAAGTTCCTGGAGTTGGATTATTGATGGCGCAGTAATCGTTGTTATCAATACGAGAGTAACAAATGGCTTCTTCATTCCACTGGATCTCACCGTCGTTATTGACATCCATACCAATATCGATTGATGCATAAGCATTATAGTCAGCTTTAACCACTTCCCACACGATACGCTTAGTGCCTTCTGGTACGTCAAAGAAGTTAACCACTTGACCATCATCAATACGTGATTGCGCGGTATTGTCTAAGTCGCGCACATCACTGCGCTGCATTTGCACATCAAAAAGTTCCGCTTTAACTAAGCCATTAACGCGGCTATTAAAGGTTTGAATTTCTTCAGTGGTGATTTCAGGGGTTAAAATATGCCCTTGTTGGCGGTGGATATTACCGACCACATTTTCAGGCATACTGGTACCACTGTAGCGAAT
The DNA here is from genome assembly GCF_002873635.1 of Shewanella sp. 10N.286.52.B9. Classification (NCBI taxonomy): domain Bacteria; kingdom Pseudomonadati; phylum Pseudomonadota; class Gammaproteobacteria; order Alteromonadales; family Shewanellaceae; genus Shewanella; species Shewanella sp. 10N.286.52.B9. The sequence continues at coordinate 3,176 of NZ_MCTY01000171.1, read as the reverse complement.
GCTAACCGGTAAATGTTGCATTGGCATATCCGTGCTTGCAGGGGTAATAGTCACATCACCTAGTAAGCGTAGAGATGATGAATCTGCACCCGGTGCTTGAACTTCTAACACTGTTGCTGTGAGCATGATGGCTTGAGTTTCGCCTTTGCTAAGGCTAAATGTCTTAGGCGACACTTCAAGCGACAGCATATCTGCGCCATCCATTGCCAGCGACTCAGCATCCACAGTCCAACTGCCATCAGCTGTCGCGGTAAATGTACGCATCATGGTACAAGTGCCACTGCAGCTTTCATTGTAAAAATATGGCACGTTTAGGGTGTTAACTGTGCCGCCATTTTTAGGGTTAGCCGCGCGGTAGTTATCACCGGTTTCATCCATGATTAAACCCGCTTTAAATGCGCGAGCAACGTTAATCACGCCACTACCTGCATCACTAAAGCCTGCTGGCTCTAAATCAACAAAGGGGTAAGTTTCAACCGTGCGAGTCACTTCAGCTAAATTCGCAGTCATCATTAATGCTGACTGAATTTGTGCTGGTGTCCAACTTGGTTGTGCTTGCTTTAATAATGCCATTGCACCTGCAACATGGGGCGCTGCCATTGAAGTACCACTAATGGTGTTGTAGTCACCAGGTACACCTACACCAGAAAACGGCATTTCATCAGCCCATGCCGCATAAATATCAACACCAGGAGCGGCAAGGTTTGGTGACATGACTTCAGGGTTATCAAAGTTATGTCCACGAGATGAGAAGTCAGCTAACGCATTAGGCACACGTTCAGTCGTCACCACATTTGAAGCCGTGATGGTTAACTGATGATCACTGCCTTTAGATAACCAGCTTGATAAACCAAACCAGTTAGTTGAAGCATCACCATAATAACCACTATAAGGCAAGTGAATACCGGGGATCACATAAGGGTCGTTATTAACCGACTCTGTAGAGCTGGCGTTACGTAAAATAAAACCACCTGCACCGCCTTCGGCTACGTTAATGGCTTTTTGTACACGAGCGATATCACCACGCTTACAAACTACAATTGGCGCAGTGTCATATGGAATGCCTTCAGGAGAGTTATCAAAAAAGCCTGCTGGGAAGGCTTCATTACATTTTTCATATTCCCAGCCGTAGGCTGTTGCTTCAACCACAGGGCCTGTATAACCTTCGGTAATCCCGCCGCCAACAAGTTCTGGTAATTCTTGTTCACCACCTGTCGCGCCAGTAAGCATTTTACCTTCAACACTAAACTCACGTGTATGAGTGGTTGCTGCAACAGAGGTCACCCAAGGGGATAAGTGATCAATTGCGCCGCGGCGTACATTTGCTTCAGAAGGGTCAAAAGAGTTACCCGCTGAGGCTGATACCGAAATACCGGCTTCTCGTGCTGCTAAAAAGGCCATCTCCATTGGGTCTTCCCATGGGAATGCGCCATAAGCAGTACCAATTGAGTAGTTAATCACATCTACGCCATCGGCGACTGCATCTTCAATACCCGCAAGTAATGCAGAACCAGGGCAGCCGGTATAATTATTAAAGCTGCCGTCACCTGGGTGACACACTTGGTACATAATGACGTTAGCGTGCGGCGCGACACCTGAAATACGCGGTAACATTAAGTCCGTTGGCTTGCCGTCACTGGTTACGCCAACATCAGGCACCATATAGGTACTATCTAATATGATATTACCGGCAGCGGTTGAAGCAGTATGTGAACCATGGCCGTTGTAATCTTCGCCATTAGCAGGTCTTAATGGGCCTTCGATTTCCCACCAGCCTTTATCAGGTTGAAAACTTTCATCGCTATAAGTGTCGGTAATCACAGGGTAAGAGCGCACACCAATAAGCTTGTCATTACACATGCCGGCAAACTCTTCAAGCTCACAGTCGCCTAAATAGCCAGCATAACGCGACGGTAATTGATGTACATAGCCATCATCGCCTTGTGCTGCAAACGATTCATGGTCGGTGTTAATCCCGGTATCGAGCACGCCTACAACAATACCTTTACCGGTAAATTCTTCGCCAGTGACTTCACCGGTCCAAAACTTGTCAGCGCCGATATGCTGTGGACCCACATCAGTTTGTAATTGGTAGATGATTTCACGGGTCACACTGACAACACCAGATAAGCCGGCAACGCTTGCTGCTTGATCTTGAGTCATACGCATCGACATACCGTTAAAGGCAAGCTGATAGTTAGCGATAGTTTTAGTGTTACCTACCAAGCTGGTAATTTGCGAGCTTACGCTAGCTTGTTTTTCACTAAGGTAACTACGATATGATTGTACATCGGTACTATTGATATCAACTTTATCATGCAGCTGTGGGCTTAATGCCGCCGGGATTTTACTGGCTCGAGGAGTCGTAGCATTTAATCCAGCAACACCGCCTTGATATAATGAAACTGGCTTGTCAGATAACTGAATAATATAAGTTTGCTCACCTTCAACATCATCTTCATAAACAAAGGGAACTTTTTGATCAACACTTGAAATAGCACGATGAACATTACGTCCATTACTATTTCGAGTTTGTGTCACTACCTCTCCAGATAAACGATCTTTATTTTTATTGTCGTTATATTGCTTAATTGCATCGGTAATAACTATAGGCTTAATATTGGCCGAGTATGCACCATCAGCATTGGCGCTATCAGCACTCGCTCCGGCAGCACCCGCATAAATGGCCGCTAGGGTCATTATATGAACTTTGTTCAGTTTCATTGTCGTTTCTTCCGTTATTATTTGTGAATGCAAATTTTTTAACAAATTTGTCACATGAATATTTAACGTGTATTTGCGTTAGCGGCCAATGCATTTTATGAATCAACTGATAGTTTTTGTGAAAAACAATAAAGGCTAGCGATCAAATCATAAAATAAATAAGCTTAAAAACCAATGGTTTGACTTTTTTTAGATAAAAATATCAGCTATATAAGAGATTAAATGGAGTGAATTGAGTTTACTTGGCGCCTATGGTGATACAAAGTGAAACAGTCACTACAGGGTGATTGTTGTGATTATTAGGCTAATTGAACTATCGCCATTAGCTTTACTAATAAAATAATAACAATGGTACATTTTTACTGCTAAATAGCGTTAAGTATCTTTATAGCTAGAGATAATAATTTATTTAATAGTTGGCTTAATAGTTAGTGTTTTATGTTATTTGATAA
>NZ_MCTY01000170.1:29654-115972 GCF_002873635.1 Shewanella sp. 10N.286.52.B9 | reverse complement strand
CAAGTGATAGTATGACGCGTTCAATATAAGGCGAGACTATTAGTATAAAGTAAACGCGTTTAGCATAAACTGAACATGTGATTTTAATATTATTTTTCTAAACTATTTCTCTAATAATAAAAATGTACTCGCAATAAAATAACAATAACTAATTCCCCTTGAGTGCTGTGTTTAAGCAGGATGCTGATAAATGAAATTAACGAAAATGCTAACCAAAAAGCTGATCAGTTTTTGGCTGTTATCGCTCACGGCTGTGGGCTTTATTTTTTTGGTGGGTGCTATGGTCAGTTTCACGCAACTGACCTATAAATTTCAGCAGCAAAAAGTCGATAAGTTAGGGTTGATGTTAGTTGAACACTATCAATCTAAGAGCCAATCCGCAAACCAATCCAAGAGCCAACCCAAGTATCAGTGGGATTTACATGCATGGCTACCGCCTATGCTGATGGCTTTTAACGCCAATTCATTTAAGTTGACCCGTGGTGATGATATTTTATTTGAGTATTACTCCCCTACGGCAGATCAATATCCCACTCTATATAAGCATACGCTTGATAAGTCGTCTAATTTAGCGATGGAGCTAAATTTGCCTCAGCCTTATCTAGTACAACAATTGGGGTGGTATGAATATATCAGCTTGTTTATTGCTTTAAGCGCCATTGGACTGTTTGTCCGTTTTGGATTGCGCTGGTTTACTGAAGAGTTAGACGGCATTGAACATATTGCTCAGCGTAGTCATTTGATTTTGGATGGAGAGCATCAACAAGCATTGCAATATGCGGCTAAGGCCAGACCACGACTGATTAACCGTGCCATGACAAAGTTACTTGTGCAACTGCAAGATGCCCAAAAAGAGCGTGGCCGTTTTGATCAGTTTATTCGCTCGAATACCTTTTTGGATCCCAGCACCCGCATTGGTAACCGCATATTTTTTGAAAACCGTTTGGAGGCGTTAACGCACCAAGAAACCATGATTGCTCATGGAGTAGTGGTGCTGATGAACTTTGACGACTTAGATTTATTGCAGCAACAACATGGTGTTGAAGAAGTGAATGAGCAGCTTAATGACTTAGTGCAAGCTGTACAAAGGTTGCTGGTGAGATTTGAAGAGTCCATTTTTGCTCGCTACAGTTTTAATCAATTTGTCGTGGTAGCGCCGCAACTTTCCCTTGCTGAAGCGGACAGTTTAGCCGGCAAACTGCTTAAAATTGGCATTAGCCAATTACAAAATCAGTCTGACTCTCAAGATAACTATATTCATTTGGGGGCGGCCTTTTATAAGGCTGGCGATCAGCAGCAGCAGATCGTTGAAGAAGTTGAAATGGCCTTGAAAGCAGCGCAATTGCAACGAAATAATAACTGGTTTATGTATGACAAAGGCGCTGTGGATAAAGAGATCGCCAAAGGATCGGTGCGTTGGCGCAGTTTCTTAGAAAGCACCTTAGTTAACCGCCGCTTTGTGACTGTTACTAAAAAAGTGATTGATAGCGATGGCGCAACTTGTCATCAGGAAGTCTTTAGCCGGGCTATTGATAATCAAGGTAATGAGGTTAGGGCGACGTTATTTATACCTATGGCCAACAAATGTGGCTTGATGCCGCAAATTGAGCGGCAATTAATTGAAACTGTATTGTTTGAGCTAATGGCTAATAACCAACAGCATTTTAGTGTTAATTTAAGCCTCGATTCGCTAACCAGTCGCGCTTTTACGCGCTGGCTACAAACCACATTACTTGAGCATCGCCCTTTAGCATCAAGGCTTACTTTTGAAGTGGCTGAAAATATTGTGGTCAAACATCAACAAGACTTGGTAGCCACGCTCGAAATGCTTCGCAAAATAGGAGCCAGGTTGTGTGTTGACCATGTGGGCTTGCAAGTTGTGGGCACTCACTATATTCAAGAGTGTCATTTTGACTTAGTAAAATTGCATCGCTCTATTATTCACCAAATCCATTTAAAGTCAGAAAACCAATTGTTTATTCGTAGCTTAATTGGTGGCTTATATCGCGCTGAAGTGCAGGTATTTGCTGAAGGTGTCAGCAGTTTTGAAGAGTGGCAAACTTTAAAAATTCTCGGTGTTAGTGCCGCCCAAGGTGACTTTTTTAACCATTAGTATTGACCTTGTTTGGGCTAGCTTAAAAGCGTTTTGCTATAAATTGGTACAATAATTGTATCTTACTGTATCAGTAACGACTCATAGTGGGTCGTTATCGGTAGCCGTTCTGGGAGCAATGATAGATTTTGGCCATTTACTCAGCAGATTTTAGCACATTTAACAGTGATAGCATGTTTGATGAACAAGTGTGAAACTTGTGTATCTTCGTTTAACAACCTATCTTATGTATAATGGAAAATTAGCCAAATATTCCCCTATAAAATTAAGGGACTAAAGGTTAAAATGACACGCGTTATTTTTTTGACACTTTTTTAGTCTTAGTTGGCTATAGTCGTTATGACATCTCGGTAAGTGCGCTATTTTGATGTTGTATAATTGGTTTGATTTTGGCTGCGTAGAGTTGCTTTTCTATGTCATTACATTTGCGAGTCATTGAAGCACAGGGTTTTGAATGAAAAATGGTTTTTTGAACACATTAGCTTTTTGGTGCAAGCCTCAGCCTACTACAGAGTTAGGCTTATACCTTGGCGCGGATACGATTTCAGTTTTTCAGACTAATATTGTCAGCAATGCTGAACAACAAACTGATTCAAAAACAAAATCCTTTGCAAACTCGGCTAAAAACAGTGTTATTCATCAAATCGCTTTTAATGGCGATAATTACTCAAAAGCCTTTGAAATGCTACAGCAAGAATTTGGTGCAGCTAAGCTTCAAATTGTTTTGAGCGAAGCCTTTTATCAGTTAGTCACTGCCGACAAACCCAATGTACAAGCACAAGAGTTAACTCAGGCGCTATTGTGGTCGGTTAAAGATTTAGTTTCAGAGCCTGTTGGCAACATTCAATTAGATTACTTTGAGTCTTCATTAAATACATCCGGAAAAATTAATGTGGTGGTAGCCAATAAAGCGCAGCTGTCACAATTGGCACAAGCTTGTGAGCATCATGGTTTTGTCATTAGCGGCATCAGCATTGAAGAACTTGCCATGACCCACTTATTTGACGATGAGTCAGCCCACATGATTGTTAGTCATGTATCAGGGCAAGAGTTGCTATTAACCGTGGTTAAGCAAGGCGAGCTATTAATGCAGCGCCGAGTGCGCGGTTTCAGTCAAATAGATAGCGCCAGTGCCCAAGACTTACAATATGGATTAGCCGATAATTTGAGTTTAGAAATCCAACGCTCAATGGATTACTTCGAGAGCCAATTACGCCAAGCGCCAGTTCATTCGATTAATTTACTTATCAGTGGTGAATCCCAAGCCTTGGTGCCTTTGGTTGCACAAAACTTTAATCAAACGGTCAGTGTGATCTCACACGACTCAGTAAATGGTCATTTTGCCGCCATGGCATATGCGCAACTCGCTGGAGGTGTTAAGTGATCAAAACCACGGTTAACCTGTTTAGCGTAGACTTATTGCCCGCCAAGTTAAGGCTATCTTTTGAGCGCATGATGCTGGCGGTTGCCGCCGTAGTTGTGCTCAGCCTTATCGCCTGGGGTGTTGGTTTTTGGTTGGAGTCGACTCTTGCCAGTCAGCACGGCGCATTATCAAAGCAAAAGTTGCAATTAGACAACCAAAAAGCGGCGTTAGAGCTGCAATTATCCACCCGTCAACCGGATGCGGATTTAGTTGCTAAAGTCGAGCTTGAGCAGCAACGTCTAGAGTTAAAGCAATTATTATCAGATGAAATAAAACAACGAGATAACATGATAAGTCATGGCTACGCAGGCCTGCTCACCGATCTTGCCTCTGTATCTGATAGTTCTGTGTGGCTAAACCGTATCGTGATTAATCAGCAATATTTTGAATTTGAAGGTTTTGGCTCTCACCCCCAGAGCATTCCGCTATGGGTTGAGCGATTAAAAACCACTGAAACCCTTAAAGGTTATGCCTTTGCCACCATGACAATGGATAGAGGCGAAAACCAGCCTTTGGCGTTTAAGTTGGCGAGCACTGCTGAACAGGGGGCGAAGCAATGAAGCAAACATGGCAAAAACTCGCCACTCAGTTTAATGAGCTTAGTCAGCGCGAAAGAGTATTGATTGCCCTTGCCAGCATAATTGTTGTCGCAATGCTGCTTTATATTCCGGTTGAAACTATCTGGAAAGAAAGATTAAAGCTGTCACATCAAGTCACGCAAATTGAATCTGAAAATGATATTTCAGAGCAACAAATTGCGCTTTATCAGCAGCGATTAGCCATGGATCCTAATAGCGATTATCGCAATAGATTGACCATGATTGAGCAGCAAAATCAGCAGATGGATGCCAATTTAGAAAGCCAGATGATCTCCATGGTGCCAGCCAATTATATGCCGACAGTATTAACCACTTTGCTGGGTAATATTAACGATGTGAAGTTAGTGTCATTTTCCTCTATCGCCCCGCAGCCACTTATTGAGGTGGGCGAAGAAGACAAAATGAACTTATATAGCCATGGTATTCGCTTGACCCTAGAAGGGCGCTATTTTGCTATTTTAAAATTTATTCAGTCCATTGAAGCGATGCCAGACAAATTATATTGGAAGCGTCTCGATTACCATGTTGAGCAACACCCCAATGCCACAGTAGAAATAGAGCTTTATACCTTAAGTATTAATAAGGAGTTTATTAGTGTTGCACAATAAGCAGATACTCATAATCACCTGTGCTATCAGCCTAAGCTTTCTGCTATTCAGTAGCTTAAGTTTTGCAAAAGCATTGAGAGATCCGACACTACCAGGCAAAGGCTACGCAGTGTCATCGACTCAAGTTAATCGTCCGGGCTCATTAGTACTTAATAGCATAATGCATAGTAATAAACCCCATGCGGTGATTAACAACAAAATATTTTTTGTTGGTGATCGCGTCGAAGGGGTACGAATTGAATATATTGGAAAGCAATACGTTAATTTAGCTGATGGCAGAAAATTAACGCTATTTCAATCGATAACAGAGCGATAGGAAATCAATAATAATGAATGTAATTAAGTATATAACCCCTCTGCTATCCCTGTGCTTGTTGGGCTGTCAAACCACAGACAGACCCGATCCAACCACGTCTAAAAGTGAGCTGAGTCAATCTCTTGAGCAAGCACAAGCGGCGCAAAATATTGTCCCGCCGCCAGCGCAAATGCCTGAAGATGTGCAGCGTGAATTAAATGGTTCAAGTTCCCTTGGCAGAACCAGTGCATCTTTACCGACTGAGCGCCGCTTTGATGTGTCTGCTAACGATGTTGATGCAAAAGTGTTTTTCCCAAGTTTAGTCCAAGGCACCCCTTTAAGTGTGGCGGTGCACCCTGATGTGACGGGCTCTATTTCTGTATCGCTCAATGGCGTGACGCTTTCTGAAGTGATTAAAGTGATTGAGGACATTTATGGTTATGAAGTTAGCCAAGATGGCCGTATTTTACGGATCTTCCCAGCGGGCATGCGCACTGAAACCTATCCGTTAAATTATATTTATATGGAACGTGAAGGCTTATCACTAACCTCTGTCAGTTCTGGCCGTATCTCAGATAGTAATGACAACTCAAACTCTAATTCAAACAGCAATAGTTCAAATAACAGTAATAGCAATAGCTCAAATAACAGCAGTAATAATAGCAATAACGATGGTAACGATAATACCAACGGCACCTTTATTCGCTCGACCACCAAGTCAAATTTTTGGGGTGAGCTAGAAAAAACCTTAGTATCAATTATTGGCGATACCGGTGGTGGACGCCAAGTGGTGATTACCCCTCAAGCTGGCTTAGTAACTGTGAGGGCTTTTCCAAACGAGCTACGCCAAGTCAGCACCTTTTTAAATATTGCAGAAACCCACTTACAGCGTCAGGTTATTCTGGAAGCCAAGATTTTAGAAGTGACCTTATCTGATGGTTATCAGCAAGGTATTCAATGGGATAACGTATTAGGCCATGCAGGTAGCACAGACATTAGTTTTGGCACTTCACCGGGTAATGGCTTAAGCGATCAAATTACTAATGTGATAGGTGGGGTGACCTCTGTCAGCTTAACCGGTACCGACTTTAGCACCATGATAAGCCTGCTGGATACCCAAGGGGATGTAGATGTACTTTCAAGCCCTCGGGTGACCGCATCTAACAACCAAAAAGCAGTGATCAAAGTGGGTAATGATGAGTACTTTGTTACTGACGTATCATCAACCACGGTTGCAGGAACAACGCCAGTGACCACGCCGCAAGTTGAACTCACGCCATTCTTTTCGGGGATAGCCTTAGATGTGACCCCGCAAATTGATGGTGAAGGCAATGTCTTGTTGCATGTTCATCCATCAGTGATTGATGTGTCTGAGCAAATCAAAGAAATTAAAGTGAGTGGCTCATCATTAGAGCTGCCATTAGCGCAAAGTGAAATCCGTGAATCTGACACTGTGATAAAAGCGTCATCAGGTGATGTGGTGGTGATCGGTGGCCTAATGAAGAGCGAGAATATTGAAATTGTCTCTAGAGTGCCGCTACTGGGTGATATTCCTTTCTTAGGGGAAGCATTTACCAACCGCAGTAAATCAACCAAAAAAACCGAGCTTATCATTATGCTTAAGCCTACGGTTGTTGGCGCAGACACCTGGACCAATGAGCTAAAACGTTCAAAAGACCTGTTAGATCGTTGGTACCCAGAGCAAGAATAGCGATGTAAGCACGAGCAAACATTATGTATCAGCAGCACTTTGGCCTGAGTCAGTTACCGTTTACGCTTACGCCAAATACACAGTTTTTCTTTGGTTTGACGCCCCATGTGGAGGCGTTACAAGTGCTGCAAACTGCCATCGCTAATGGTGAAGGCTTTATTAAAGTAACTGGTGAGGTAGGGACAGGTAAAACGCTGATTTGTCGTAAGCTGATGAACGATTTACCGACTAATTATCACTGCGCATATGTACCGAACCCTTATTTAACCCCTGACGAGCTTCGTTGGGCGTTAGCGGCGGAGCTCGGGGTTTTATTAACTGAAAACCTCAATCAGCAGCAACTTACCAGCTTAATTCAAAGCCGTTTACTTGAGCTCAACAGCCAAGGCTTTAAAGTGATTCTGGTGCTCGATGAAGCTCAAGCCTTACCTAATAACAGTTTAGAAACGCTGCGGCTATTTACCAATTTAGAAACTGAAAGCGCCAAGTTAATTCAAGTGGTGTTGTTTGGTCAGCCAGAACTAGATAAGCGCTTACAAGACCCAGCAATACGGCAGCTAAAACAGCGGATCACCTTTAGTTATAGCCTTAGGCCATTAGTATGGGATGAAATTAAAGCGTACCTTAATTATCGCTTAAGTGTTGCAGGCTACCAAGGCAAAGGTTTGTTTAGTGATAAAGACATTAAATTAATCGCCCAAGCGGCAAGAGGCATACCACGGTTAGTTAATGTAATTGCTAATAAAGCCATGTTGCTGTGTTATGCAGAAGGGCGAGCGCAAATAAGCACATCACATTGCCGCGCAGCCATTGCCGATACTGAAGATGCCACACATCTATCACCCAGCAATACCATAAATGCTTGGGTATTTTTTATATTAATTATTAGCGCATCACTGACATGTTTATATATTGTCGATGTTGACTGGTTAGCTGTTTTAAGTGAGTCAATATGAGCGTAATAAATAAAGTTTTAAAAGATTTAGATAAGCGCCAGCAAACCGCAGTAGATGAAAATGGCGCTGCCAATACGACTAAGGCTTTTGTTACTCCCAAAGTGCAATTCCACAGTCAGTTGCAACCAGAATCAACATCTGGCTCAGCAATGGGGGCGAACCGAGGCTTATTCATCGCGCTGGTGATGATAATTACCATGTTGATATTAGGCTTCATGCTTTATCAACAAGGTAAGCAATTACAAAACCTGCAGCCTTTGGCTGAGCATAATCTTCAGTCTAAGGCTGATACTAGCAATGCCAGTGCGAAGGTAACCATAGCGCAGCAAGAGACTGAGAATAATATTACTGAGGCTGAGATTAAAGCCTCGGATCAGCTTGCAGGCGCTGAGCTAAAAGAAAGTGATCTAAATAAAAGTAAGCTAAATGAAACTGATGCTAACCAGCAATCAAAGCTAGCAAATGTAGAGCTAGTAAATGTAGCGTTAGCTGAGCAACAAGACATAGTCGTTAGTGAGCCAGCAAGCCTCAGCGCAGAAGCTAAGGCAGTAACACAACACCAAACGCTGGTTGAGCCTGAAGCCGTCAAAGTGGCTGATAAAACGGCGGATGTAAAAGTGCATTTTGCCCAACATCGCCGTTCAAGCAGCAGTGCAACCGTGGCCAATGTAAATCAAAAAGGTCACATGGCGGTTAAAGAAGTGACCTTAACTAATGAACAATTAGCGAAGAAAAAATTCGACGCAGCAGAAGTGGCTGAGCAGCAGCAAAAAATTGATCAAGCGATTAAAAATTATTATGAAGCTTTAGTACTGCAGCCTTCTATGCATCAAGCAAGAAAGCAACTCGCCGCGCTGTATTACTCAGTCAATAACTTAGGCAGAGCCGAGCAAATTTTAGCCCAAGGGGTGAGCCTTTTTCCTGAAGAGGTTGAATTAGCCATCTTAAAGGCAAAAGTGCAAATCGCCGCGTTTAGTCCCAATAAAGCGCTCAATACCTTGAGTGAGATAGACGATAACAGCGAATGGGCCAGAGACAAGTGGATGTTACAAAGTGATATTGCACAACAAGAAGGTCAATTTGCACTGGCAGAAGCGGCTTATCGCTCATTACTTTCCATTGAACCCTCGCAAGCGCGCTGGTGGATGGGCTTAGCTTATGCGTTAGATTCACAACAACAATACCCTCAGGCGGCAGATGCTTATCGAAAGGCAATGTCATATAGAGGTTTATCAACGGGTGCTATGACTTATATAGAGCAGCGTTTAATTCAACTAGGAGGTAGCCAATGAAACCTAAATTGAAAATGCGTTTGGGCGATCTACTAGTTCAAGAACACATTATTTCAAACGATCAGTTAATGCAGGCTTTAGCGGAGCAGCGTAATTCCGGTAAAAAACTCGGTCGTACCTTAATTGATCTTAACTGTATTACTGAAGATCAATTACTGAAGTTTTTATCCCAGCAGCTTAATCTGCCTTATTTAGATATCAGTCGTCTTTCTATTCCTGCTGAAGTGGTCAGTTTGATCCCTGAAGTACAGGCGCGCCGGTATCGCGCCTTAGTCGTTGAAGCCACCGCTGACAGCGTGACCTTGGCGATGAGCGATCCTGCTGATTTACAAGCAATCGATCACCTTGAAGTGTTTGTAGCACCGAAAAAATTGACCATTGCGGTGACGCCAGAGCGACAGTTACTGGATGCCTTCGATAACCTCTATCGACGCACCGATGAAATTGCAAAAATCGCGGGTGAATTAGAAGAAGAATATGCCGCAGATGACATGTTCGACTTGGCCAGTATCACCAACAGTGACAGTGATAATGAAACCACAGTGGTTAAATTATTACAGTCGATTTTTGAAGATGCTGTGCAAATGCGTGCCTCGGATATTCATATTGAACCCGGTGAAAAAGTACTGCGTATTCGTCAGCGTATCGATGGTCAGTTACATGAAAACACCTTAGATGAAGTCAATATTGCCTCAGCATTAGTACTGCGTTTAAAGCTAATGGCTGGACTTGATATCTCTGAAAAGCGTATGCCACAAGATGGCCGTTTTAATATAGAGGTAAAAGGCCACAAAATTGATATACGTATGTCTACCATGCCGATTTATCATGGTGAGTCGGTGGTAATGCGTTTATTGGATCAATCAGCAGGCTTACTGACGTTGAATGAAACCGGTATGCCGGACCATATTCTGCAGCGCATTCGTAAACAGATTAAGCGACCTCACGGCATGCTGTTAGTTACAGGGCCAACTGGTAGCGGTAAAACCACCACCTTGTATGGCATTTTAAGTGAGTTGAACAAAGCTGATACTAAGATCATTACCGTTGAAGATCCGGTGGAATACCAATTGCCGCGGATTAACCAAGTACAGGTAAATCATAAGATAGGCTTAGATTTTTCCAATGTACTACGTACCACCTTACGTCAAGATCCCGATATCATCATGGTGGGTGAGATGCGTGATCAAGAAACCGTCGAAATTGGCCTTCGAGGCGCATTAACCGGTCACTTTGTGTTATCGACCTTGCATACCAATGATGCTATTACCAGTGCGCTACGTTTACTCGATATGGGCGCAGCCAGTTACCTAGTTGCCAGTGCGCTAAGGGTGATTATTGCCCAGCGGTTAGTGCGCCGCGTATGTGCGAACTGTGTGACTGATTACCAAGCTACAGCAGGCGAATTAGCTTGGATTAACGCCGTAAGCAAAAAAGATCCTAGCCAAGCCAACTTTAAAGTAGGTACAGGTTGTCAAAGCTGTAATGGCTCCGGCTACCGTGGTCGTATAGGTATTTTTGAAATTCTTGAGCTTGATGATGCCATGGTGGATGCGATGCGCACCGGTAACCCGCAAGACTTTGCCCATGCCGCTAAGCAAAGCCCAAGTTTTGTGCCGCTGGCAGACTCAGCATTTGAATATCTATTTAATGGCATGACAACCATAGAAGAGGTAGCCAAACTGGTTGAAGATGTCAGTGAGCTGCGAATGGAGCCCCCCGCTCTGCATAATATTGCTTCAGGGGTCTAATTATGCCGACATTCCAGTATCGAGGACGAAACTCCCAAGGCGCTGCCGTTACTGCCTTAATTGAGTCAGCTAACGAGAATAGCGCCGCAGATGCGTTAATGTCTCGTGGCATTATTCCCCTTGAGCTGCGTGAAGTAAAACCGACCAAGCCTTTTAATTTTGGCGGTATTTTTACTCAAAAGGTGTCATTAGAAGAGCTACAAATTTTTACTCGGCAAATGTATTCGTTAACTCGCTCTGGCATTCCAATTTTGCGTGCTATTGCAGGTTTGGCTGAAACTACGCATTCCCAACGAATGAAAGATGCCCTTAATGATATTTCAGAGCAATTAACCTCAGGTCGCCCTTTATCTGCCGCCATGAATCAGCATCAAGATATTTTTGATTCGCTGTTTATCTCTATGGTTCATGTGGGTGAAAACACAGGTAAATTGGAAGATGCTTTTATTCAGTTATCTGGCTATATCGAACGAGAGCAAGAGACTCGCCGCCGAATAAAGTCAGCGATGCGTTATCCGATATTCGTACTGATAGCCATCGGTATTGCCATGGTGGTGTTGAACATCATGGTTATTCCAAAGTTTGCTGATATGTTTTCCCGTTTTGGCGCCGAACTGCCGTGGGCAACTAAAATTTTAATTAACACCTCTAATTTATTTGTTAATTATTGGCATGTAATGACAGTGGTTTTAGTGGCCATTATTGTCAGCATTCGATATTGGCATCACACCGAAAAAGGTGAGCGACAATGGGACAAATGGAAATTACATATTCCTGCGGTGGGCTCAATCATTGAACGCTCAACCTTATCGCGCTACTGCCGCAGTTTCTCGATGATGTTGGGAGCGGGTGTGCCTATGACTCAAGCGCTCAGTTTAGTGGCAGATGCCGTAGATAATAGTTATATGCATGACCGTATTGTTGCCATGCGCCGCGGAATTGAATCTGGTGAATCAATGCTAAGGGTGTCAAACCACAGTGGTTTATTTACACCATTAGTGCTGCAGATGGTGGCAGTAGGCGAAGAAACCGGTCAAATCGATAAATTACTTAATGATGCTGCTGATTTTTATGAAGGTGAAGTGGATTACGATTTAAAGAATTTAACCGCCAAATTAGAGCCGATTTTAATTGGCTTTGTAGCAGGCATTGTATTAATTTTGGCCTTGGGTATTTATCTGCCAATGTGGGATATGCTCAATGTGGTCAAAGGTGGCTAACAATGCATAACGCCACAATGTTTGAGTTAATTGCATAATGCAAAAACAACAGCAATCAGAAAATAATTTGGTTAAGAGCTATATCCGTATTATCAGCATCACCTTAGTGCTCGTGATTATGGTTGTTATCGGTGCGAAACATTTTACAAGCGTCGAGAGTATCGGCGCTCAAAGTATCCACCGAGAACATAATCGGCTGCTGTATGTGCTGGCGATGGTAAAAAGCCAGTGGCTTAGTCAGGGCAAGCCTCAGCGCTTGAAGTTAAGTTGGGAAAACCTAGCGTCAGGTTCAGCTAAACAACTTAAAAATGATAAGCTGGCTGGGGAGGATAATATTATTTTGATGTCGACTTTTGGCTGGCCAATGCTAAAATCCGCCTCCGCACAGGGTTGTGTTGAGTTATGGCAACAATTGATGGCAAGAAACTTGCTAGATATGGGAGTTAAGGTAAATTACCAAACCGAATTAGAGATTTGTCATTTCGCTACAGCGCAAAGTGGTAGCATTAGTTATCAGGTTTCATCGGGGCGGGT
Organism: Shewanella sp. 10N.286.52.B9; assembly: GCF_002873635.1. NCBI lineage: Bacteria > Pseudomonadati > Pseudomonadota > Gammaproteobacteria > Alteromonadales > Shewanellaceae > Shewanella > Shewanella sp. 10N.286.52.B9. Next base: position 103,470 of record NZ_MCTY01000170.1, on the reverse strand, counting down.
TATTTTTACCGGGTCAGATTAAATTTTAATCGATATAGGTGTTTAATCTACATTAAGTGCTAAAATTTGTTTACATATAAGCTTTAGCTCGTTAACAATAGGTAATAAGACTGCAATTAAAACAGGTGTCAGTCTCAATAGAGGTATTTTATATGAAAATGAAGCAACAAGGCTTTTCTTTAATCGAATTGGTTATCGTAATCGTCATTCTAGGCTTGTTAGCGGCAACCGCAATTCCACGTTTTTTAAATGTCACTGAAGATGCGCAAAACGCCAGTGTCGAAGGTGTTGCTGGTGGTTTGGCGACTGCGGTGGGTTTTGTTCGCGCCCAGTGGGAAGTTGATGGTCGCCGAAATACTTCTGTTATTTTAGATGGTACTAGCGTGTCACTGGATACCCGCTTTGGTTTCCCGACAGGCAGTAGCGATAGTGGCAATACCAGTGTTACAGCAATGACTAACCAAACATGCCAAGAAGTGTTTGATAACGTACTGCAAAGTGCACCTCGAAATGTCATTTTTAATGAGGATGCTCGCGATCAACGCTATACCGTAAAAGTTGAAAACGGTGTGGGTGGACCAGCCACCGGCATCGATGGCAGCACAGTGGCGAATATCGACTTATGTGTTTATCACCAAGTGGCATCATTAGTTTTGGACCCAGGTAATGGCAGACCATCTCCAGTACCTGATTTAACCACAGCGGGTGCAAAGGGTGTGACTTATAATCCAGGTACTGGCCAAGTACTAAGTTTTAGTAACGATTAGTTTAATGATTAAGGTAACTAAAGCCTTAATCACGCTGAAAGTAATAGTTAATTACTGAATAAGGATTATTCAGTAATGTTGTAAATGCCATAAATTTTATTTTTTAAAGAGGGTCGACATTATGCAGATCAAACGTAAGCAACAAGGTTTTACATTAATTGAGCTAGTAGTAGTTATTATCATTCTTGGTATTTTAGCGGTAACCGCAGCGCCTAAGTTTATTAATTTGCAGGGTGATGCGCGTGTTTCTGCTTTAGCTGGTATGAAGGCGGCAATTCAAGGTTCGAATACATTAGTTTATTCTAAGGCTGCTTTAGCTGGTGAAGAAAAAAGTGGTACTGCAACGATTGATATTGGTTCTGGAACAGCAGATCACAATATTGTTTATGGTTATACTGCTGCGACTCAAGCTGATTTAGAACGAGCAATGGAAGTAGAGTTTGCTATAGGTGAAGATGGTAAACCTACTGACCCTACGGATACCGAAGAATGGATAATCAAAGTAGACACTGGAAGCGTAGAGATTTGGCAGGCTGGTGCTCCTGCGGAGTGCTCATTAGTTTATACACAAGCTGCTGGTACAACAACTTTACCAAAATATGAAGCTGAAACGGACGCTACGAAGTGTTAATTTAGTTAAATTTAAAAAAGCCTGCTTCTGCAGGCTTTTTTGTGTTTAAAAGAAAATATTTTGCTGCTGTGTAACCTTGGTGGCACATGGTGGCCATGATGGGGTGATAAAATCGTGGCCGCAAATTTTCTAAGGTATTGATTTTTTTGTTTAAATTGTTCAAGGTTATTATCTATGCAAAAGCAGCAAGGTTATCTGCTTTAAATATAAATGATACAAACTGATACCGAGTTATGCGGGACAGAAATTTGACGAAGTGAGATAATTGACGCCCTTGTTAGGTAAAGGTTGTTTATTTAACAAGTCTCGCCATTAAGGATTAAACCGAGAACATTGCTTAGCCACTTACCTTGCTTGACTCAAGCGCAGTAAGTTTGGAAAAAACCTAGGCATCCATATTTTATATTGTCGTATCTATAGGTCGTATTTATGCAAAAACAACAAGGTTTTACGCTAATTGAATTAGTTGTCGTTATTATCATTTTAGGTATTTTAGCGGTAACAGCTGCACCTAAATTTATTAATTTGCAAGGTGATGCACGCGTATCAACGCTACAAGGTGTAAAAGCGGCGATTCAAGGTGCTAATAGCCTTGTATATTCAAAATCGGTTTTAGCTGGTGCTGAAAAAGGTGATGACGACGGGAAAGCTACTGTAAATATTGGCACTGGAACACTACTGAATGTTGTTTACGGTTATACCGCTGGTAATGCTTTGGATCTTGTTAATGCAGTAGATATATCTGCAGATGAGTGGGATATTACAGATAAGGATGGTACGGTAAAAATTCAACAAAAAGGTGCCCCTGTAAATTGTTATTTAAATTATACTCAGGCGCAAGGTGAGGGGCAGTTACCCACTATTGAAAGTGGTATAGCTGTTGTTTCTGCGACCACACCAGCAACTTACCAACCTTTTCCTTCTGCTTCAGATTGTTAATGTTTAATAAGCTTCAAAACTAAAGCCTGCTGTTGCAGGCTTTTTTATTGGCACGATTCCAGTATGTAAGCTAATTACTGACTAACATTGTCAATCAGCTAAATGGCAATTTTAATAAAGGATATCAAGACGTTTATGCTATATTTTGCCATACTATATAACTGATTTACTTTTTGATAGGTGGTAACGATCTTTTCACTCGGGCTTAAACATAAACGCGTTCATTGTGGCTTTACCTTAGTTGAGCTGGTGACTACGATTCTAATCGTAGGGATTATTGCTGTGTTTGTGATCCCAAGGCTCATCCCCCAGTCCAGCTATAGCGCGTATTCTCTGCGTAACGAATTTATTAGTGAGCTGCGCCAAGTGCAGTTAAGAGCAATGAATAATAGCGATCGTTGTTATCGTATTAGTGTGTCGCCAACGGGTTATCAGCTTAGCCACTATTCGCAAACGATTAACACCGCCTCCGCAAGCTGTAATACCGCAAACCTGTTGAGAACAGAAGTGGAACAAGCTTTTCAGGGTGGCGCTTATATCGAGCTGGCCAGTACAAGCGCGACGACCTTCTTTTTAGATTTTGATAATTATGGCCGCTCAAACATCAATTGCTCAGGCTTGTGTTTTAATGCCGTAGCCGATGAAACCTTAGGTATTGCAATGGAATCTGAGGGCTATATTCATGGCTTATAAATTATCCCCATTTAATGCTTTTACAACTAAAAAATCAGGTTTTACTTTGATTGAACTAGTGGTGGGTATGCTTGTGTTGAGCATATCCATTGTACTGATGACCTCAATGCTGTTACCCCAAGCTGATCGCGCCGTTGAAACACTTTCACGGGTTCGCTCTGCTGAGCTTGCCCATTCGGTGATGAATGAGATTTGGGGTAAGCGCTTTGATGAAAATACCGATCCAAATGGTGGTATACCAGCGTGTAATTCTGCTGCTGGGGTAGCTTGTTCAACCACGCTGGGGCCAAACGGTGAAAGCCGTAATAATTTCAATGATGTGGATGATTACAAAGGCTTGAATATTAGCAGTCTCATGCTTGACTCAAACCAGACCTACGCCGAGGTGTATTTGGGCTATGAGTTAGAAGTTGATGTGTCATACCTTAACGGCCAAGCCGAAAAATTAATTACTGTAGATGTCACTACACCTGCTGGTGAAGTGATCACTTACCAAGCGGTAAGGAGTAATTACTAATGGGCATACTGCAACGGGCAAAACCTTTATCAAAAATAGGCGCGAAACAGGTCGGTTTTACCTTAATTGAAATGGTCACGGTTATTTTGATTTTGGGCATACTGGTGGTTGGAGTCAGCGGTTTTATTATTTTTGGCACCCGTATTTTTGTTGAATCAAGCTCAATTGATCAAGTGCTTAGCCAAAGCCGTTTTGCGGTTGAGCGTATGACTCGCGATATTCGTAATGCAGTGCCAAATAGCGTCAGATTACGCACTGCAACAGGTGGCAGTTATCAATGTATTGAATTATTGCCCATTGATTCCAGCACCAGTTACCTTGAGCTGCCCATTTACCCTGATGATGCCCTTGTCAGCGGCACAGTGATTGATAATGGCATTAGCATTAACGCAGGGCAATATGCGCTGGTTTATCCACTCGCTAGCAATAGCAGCGGCGTTAACGATGTATATCAAGCCAGCAGAAACAAACGCTTTGAACTGCAATCAAGTTCAAGTTCAGCCAATGTGCTTACGCTAACATTTACTGGCCTAGCTCAATTTGCCGAGCAGTCGCCAATTAAACGTATCTACTTTGCCAGTCAGCCTATTAGTTATTGTTTTGAAAGCCCTATAGGCAATAGTGAGGTAAAACTTTATCGTTACGCTGACTATGGCTATATAGCGAGTCAGCCCGCACCATCGCAAATGGGCACTGCGGTATTGATGGCAGAAAATGTTAGTAACAATCTGCTACTAGAGCCTGCTATTAAACTGACTGAACAAAACCTAATGCGAAATGCCATAGTCCATATTGAACCCAGATTTAGTGTTAATGGCGAAACGTTCAAATATCAGCATCAAGTTAAGGTGACGAATGTTCCATAACTCCCCAAAAAATACATCTAGCTTGAATAGCGGCTTAATGGCAACACGCCAGCGCGGCAGCGCCTTGGTGATTGCTATTTTTGTATTAATCGTCATGTTTTTATTGGCGGGCACATTAATTCGGATGCTGGAAGATGGTGATGATGCCGTCAATCTTGAAGTGTGGGGCGCCAGAGCCTTATTTGCCGCCAATAGCGGCGCAGATGCTGAATTAGCAAGCTTATTTCCGGTTGCTGGTGGGGTTGGTGTTTGCAATTCAGTACGTCATGAATGGAGCGCTCCATCAACAATTGGTTTCCACGGCTGTAGAGTCTTTTTGGCCTGTAACCCAACGGTGGCTAACGGCGTGACCCAATACAGCATTCTTAGCTATGCAGTTTGTGAAACCGGTAATTGTAGTGGTGATGCAGCTACAACAGATTGCCTGCGGGTTAATCGTCAGGTAGAGGTAGAAGCCCGTGGTGATTAGTATGTTAAAACAAGACTATTTGTCATTTGTCTCTAAACTTAATATTGGGATATTTTTACTGTTAATTTCATTGAATTCAGCGAATGCAGATTGGAGTGAAACGTTTAAGGAAGGAGTAAATAATTACACTTCAGCAGGTATCATAAATTTAAATACTGCGACAATAAAAAATGCGCCGATAAACGGGCAGCTTCCTACCTTTAATTATGTTCAAGGAGGGGCCTCAAATTATAAGGGGTGTATCCCTGAAAATGACAATGCTAAAAATTGTAAAGCGGGCAATTACATAGCCTCTTTACCCACAGATAGGATTGAGTTTTCTCAATGTGAATCATCGAGCAATCAAGATGTTACAGCGACGTCGGGAAGTATTACTGCAATACCTGAAGGTGAGTACCGCAATATTGCTCCTGTTATGGCCGATTCACATAGTGTCGAGTTTACTTCAGATAACGAATCTGCGGTATTTAGGATAAAAAGTTTGAATGTTGGTAATGGTACGTTAAAGCTCACTGCTGGCCAGTATTGGATTGAGACATTATTTTTAAACCCGAACGTGACACTCATTTTTCCTGATTCTGGTACCGTGAGCTTCTTTGTTAAGAATGATTATACTCATTTTAACTTAAACTTAATTGATGATGCAGAGCGCTTCTTGTTATATCACTATGGTGACTTCACTTTAAATGGCGGCGCGAACTTAACAGGTTATGTCGTTTCTGAGGGGGAGGCCATTGTTTCAGGTAGTGCGAATTTAGAAGGGGCTGTAACAGGAGAAAATGTCACCTTACAGGGTAGTTCAAATGTAACCTTTTCCGGTACTGCTGCAAATATCGATGTTATACCGAATTGTGACCTCCCACCAGATCCCGTCATTCCATTCCATATTCAATACGGTAAGTCTATATCTATAACTGATCCGAATACTGGAGCTACAACAGGGAGTGTTAGTTTTGAGACGCCTTTCCCCACAGGTTCAACACCGCTAATCTTTTTAATGCCGACCATTTCTGAAACTGATGCAAATGGTGATGGCCCCGCTTCAGTCTTTTTAGAACAAGGCAGTGTCACCACATCTGGCTTTAGCTGGGAGCAGCAAGAGCCGCCTTCACCAGCAAGGCGAAAGGTTGATTCTAACAATATGGTAGAGGTGCACTGGATTGCAGTTACAGAAGGCACCCATGACTTATCCAATGGCACCGAATTGATCGCCGGAACTGTGGCTGTAGATGATGCGCTAATTGGATCAAACTCACCTTATACCGATGTGATATTACCCGACACCCAAGATATCTTTTTGCACCAAATACAAACTCAGGTTAATAATTGTTGGCTTACCACTACCTCGCAATTTACAACGACTGGGGCTGAAGTTGCTTTAGAAGCATCTGAGGTTAGGCTTACCAGCCCGAATCGGTGCATGGAAGATAGATTGGAAAATGATGAGATTGCAGCCGAAACCGTAGCGTATATGTCGTTAAAGGCAGGTAACGGTACTATTGAGTTAAATGGTGAAAGTACAAATTTTCATTTTGGTAATGCGCAGACTTTCACTTCAGCAAATATTCAGGACTTAGATTATCAGTGTAACTTCACCACTAGTTTAACGGGCTTTAGCGATGCGCCAGTCTTAGTGTCAGGAAAAACCAGTCGACGTGGCGGTGATGGAGGCTGGCTGCGCCGTTGTCAGTTGACCAATGATACAGTCAGTATGGTGGTTGATGAAGATACTTATCGCGATCCCGATCGCCGTCATATTTGGGAACATTACAGCTTTGTCGCTCTTGAAACGACTGCGATAACCGCAGCCATAGATCATTTTGAATATACCCACTCAGGCTCAGCGTTAACCTGTACAGCAGAAACATTAACCCTGAAAGCTTGCGCTGATGCCAGTTGTAGCACCACGGTTTCAGATACTGTATCAGCGAACTTAAGCCCAGCAACTATTACTGGTGGCGGAGGCTGGGTTGGCGGCAATAGTGTTAGCTTTAGTGACTCGACTCAAGTTGATTTAAGGCGCAACACTACGGGTAGTGTGACCGTTGGGATTATTAATTCAGTGCCTACCCCCATTAACCCCACTTTATGTAGCATTGCCGGTAATACCCCCACAGCAGCGCAATGTACTTTTAATTTTGCTGACAGCGGCTTTATTTTTACTGTGCCGGACAAGCTGGCGAATAAACCTGCCTCTGGTATTAGCGTTTCTGCGGTGAAAAAAGATGTTGCTTCACAAGCCTGTGTGCCGCAATTTGCTGATGTGACAAAAGAGGTAGGCTTTTGGAGCGATTACGTTTCGCCGAGTTCAGTTATATCTGGGGCGCAAGTTGCAGTAACCGGTAATGGCGCAGCAACTGATATAGGGACATCCGTTGGCGCACGCACACTGATATCGCTGGATTTTGATGCTAATGGCGAAGCGGATATTAGCGTGAATTACCCTGATGCGGGTCAGATGCAATTAAATGCGCAATACGATGGCACTGGCGAGGAAGATGGATTAGTGATGGTGGGCGCAGACTCATTTGTCAGCTTTCCTGTGGGTTTATGCGTTAAACCTGTTGATGCCAATGCTAGCTGTGCAGCGGGCGATAGCAGTTGCAATGTATATAAAAAAGCCGGTGAGGAGTTTGATTTAACGATACAAGGTATGGCTTGGCAGTCTGATAATGATGGCGATTTTTGTGACAACTTAACTACGCCTAACTATATCCATAGTGGGATGACTTTGGGCAGTGAACTGGTGTCGCCAATACCTGGTGAGCAAGGCAGTCTTAGTATTGGTAATTACAACCATATTGCTGCGACTAATAATACCAATACTATTACGCAATCTATCAGTGAAGTAGGGGTATTTGAGTTTACAGTTAAGTCGCCATCCACTTATGAAGGTTCAAGTTTTTACGATATCCCACTGGCAAGCTCGGGCAATATAGGCCGCTTTGTACCTGATAGATTTGCCATTAGTGGCGTGAGTGTTTTACCTAGCTGCACAGGCTTTAGTTATATGGACCAGCCATTCCCACTGGCAATGAATATCAGTGCCTTTAATATTGGCAGTGAGGTAACTAAAAATTATCAAGGCAATTTCTCTAAAGCCACTGCGTTATTAGTGGGTGAAGACAGTGATAATGGCGATGACAAACGCAATCGCTTGAGCGCATTGCCAATATCCGCAAGCTCTTGGGTTGCAGGTGTCGCAACTGTGGATAGTAGCTATATGGCGACACTGAGCAGGCTTGCTGCTCCTGGTAAAGATGGCCCTTTTGACAGTTTTGATATTGGGGTTATTGTCGATGACAACGATGGTGATTTCGCCTTTGTGGCCAACCCTGATATGAATGCGGCCACCTCGGGCATTTGTGGCAGCAATTGTGATGCTAAATTGCTTTCTACTCAGCGTTTTCGCCATGGACGCATCGTGATGGATAATACCTATGGTGCTGAAAACGATACCCTAAAAATGCCAATTCGTGCTGAATATTGGAATGGCAGTGACTGGGCTACAAATGTCGAAGATAGTTGTAGTGTGGTTACGCCAGCATTAACTCGTCAAACTGATGATGCTGCATTGGGTTATCAATTTGAACCGGCATTAACGTCTGGCCAAGCGATTGAGCGAACTGGTCAATCAAGCAGTTTTGCTAACGGTGAGTTTACCTTGTTATGGAATGCACTTATCACTGGCCCTAATGATTATAGAGGCCAAGTTAGCGCGCCTTTAACTGTGCCAGTGTGGCTGCAATGGTATTGGGATTGGGACGATTTATCTTCCACCACCCTTTATGACCCAAGAGCTAGCGCTTTTTTTGGTCGCTATCGTGGTCATGATCGGATTATCTATTGGCGCGAAGTCCGTTAGCTGCTGATTTTAGCGCTTAGGTCATTTGCCTTAATGTCATTAATACTACTTTTGAGCTAACGCTGACCAAAACTTACTGCTGTTAAGCCGTGAGTCTTGGATATCGCGATTCCATGGAGGTTGGTTTTTGATGTTTTTTTCAGCGTTTATAGGCTGTTTTAAGTCAAAATTTAATTAATTTGCCTAATATAGAAAAAAAAACCCTAGATTAGCGATTGTTAACCTGTTCGGTCTTGTGGAAAGCCAGCGGCATTGATAAAGTTACCTGATTTTTCTTTCTTCTGACGATACAGAATACAGGCTAGATACATGTTCAAAAAGCTGCGTGGCGTTTTTTCAAATGACCTATCGATCGATTTAGGTACGGCAAATACATTAATTTACGTTCGTGACGAGGGGATCGTGCTAAACGAGCCATCGGTGGTCGCGATTCGTGGCGAGCGTGGCAGCAGCGGACAAAAATCAGTAGCTGCTGTGGGTACAGATGCAAAGCAAATGCTAGGCCGTACTCCTGGAAATATTCAAGCAATTCGCCCAATGAAAGATGGCGTAATTGCTGACTTTTACGTGACTGAAAAAATGCTACAGCACTTCATTAAGCAAGTGCATAACAATAGCTTTTTCCGTCCAAGCCCGCGTGTCCTTGTTTGTGTGCCAGTTGGCGCAACACAAGTTGAGCGTCGTGCAATTCGTGAATCAGCCATGGGCGCTGGTGCGCGTGAAGTTTACTTAATTGAAGAGCCAATGGCTGCTGCAATCGGTGCTGGTTTACCAGTATCAGAAGCTACAGGTTCAATGGTTGTTGATATTGGTGGTGGTACTACTGAAGTGGCGATTATCTCGTTAAACGGTGTGGTTTACTCGTCATCAGTACGCATTGGTGGTGACAAATTTGACGATGCCATCATTAACTACGTACGCCGTAACTACGGTAGCTTAATCGGTGAAGCAACGGCTGAGCGTATTAAGCACACTATTGGTACTGCATATCCTGGCGACGAAGTACTTGAAATTGAAGTACGTGGTCGTAACCTTGCAGAAGGTGTTCCAAGAAGCTTTACCCTTAACAGCAACGAAATATTAGAAGCGCTGCAAGAGCCATTATCTGGCATTGTAAGTGCAGTGATGGTGGCATTAGAACAGTCTCCACCTGAACTAGCTTCTGATATCTCAGAGCGTGGCATGGTATTAACCGGTGGTGGCGCATTATTGCGTGATCTTGACCGTTTGCTCATGCAAGAAACCGGTATCCCGGTGATGGTTGCTGAAGATCCGCTAACCTGTGTTGCTCGTGGTGGCGGTAAAGCGCTAGAGATGATCGACATGCACGGTGGCGACTTATTCTCTGAAGAGAACTAAAGAGCGAACCAATGGCGGTGTATATTTTGACTTCTATAGCTAAAATGTCACCGCCTGATAATTATGAAACCAATTTTTGTTCGTGGTATATCGCAACAATTTAGATTAACACTGGCAATTATCTTGTCGGTGGTATTACTTATCGCTAATGATCGCCTAGAACCTCTTCGTCAGTCCATTTCTTCTGTTTTAAGCCCGCTTCAATATTTAGCTAATGTCCCTGGTGTGATGCTGGATTGGTCTGCCGATTCTATTGCTACCCGTAATATGTTGGCAATACAAAACAAAGAGTTGATGCGCCAGCAATTACTGATGTCTGAGCGTTTACAACGTTTTGAACACTTGAGACAAGAAAATGAGCGCCTTAGAGCCTTACTCGGCTCACCGGTGCACATGGACTCGCGTAAAGTTGTCGCAGAAGTGATGGAAGTGGCAAGCGATCCTTTCAGGCATTATGTGGTACTTAACCACGGCGCTCGCACAGGGGTATTCGTCGGCCAGTCGGTTGTCGATGCCAAAGGCGTTGTTGGCCAAGTGGTTGAAGTGAGTGAACTTACCAGTCGAGTATTATTATTGACTGATACCAGCCACGGTATTCCGGTGCGAATTACTCGTAATGATGTTCGCGCCATTGCTCAGGGCACCGGTGATATCGATGAAATCGAATTACGCCATGTGGCTAAAAGTACCGACGTTAAAGTGGGTGACTTACTGGTGACATCGGGTCTTGGTAAGCGTTTTCCTGAAGGTTACCCTGTGGCACGTGTGATGAACATTTCTCGTGATGCTGGCCAAAGTTACTCAGTTATTTCTGCGCAGCCATTAGCGGCCTTAGACCGTATCCGTTATGTATTATTGATTTGGCCTGATGAAGACCTTGAGTCTCTCAAGCCAACATTAGTCTCCGATATTCCTCCCCTTGAGGCAGATGCTGAATTAGTGACCGATACTGAGGTGAGCCAATGAGTGCGCATATTGCCAATGGCCGCATGGTGGTGTTGATCACCATTTTTGTCAGTATGATGTTTCAAATCATGCCGCTGCCGCCCATTGTTGAAGCTTGGCGACCAGATTGGTTGTTAATGGTTATGATTTATTGGGCGATGGCACTGCCACATCGTTATAGCGTACTTACCGCATGGGTCGTTGGCGTGCTGCTTGATGTGCTGCTTGGCGCGACCTTAGGGGTGCGCTCGTTAGCACTTTCGATTGTCATTTATCTTATTGTGATTCAATCGCAAAGGTTACGTAACTTTACCCGCTGGCAGCAGTCTATATTGGTGGCGCTGTTTGTGTGTTTATACCATTTGATTATTTATTGGGTCGAATTTGTGGTTAACGGGGTTGGCTTCGATTGGTCGATGTTCCTACCTGCGATATCCAGTATTTTCATGTGGTGGTGGTTTTTTTGGGTGTTACGCAACATTCGTCGACGTTATAAGGTTCGCTAAGTATGAGTTGGGTTCTTGCTTCAACATCGCCACGCCGTAAAGAATTACTGGCCCAAGCTGGTTTTTCAGATGCTGGATTTTCTTTTAAACAAGTGGCTCCAGATATTGATGAATCACTTATCCCTGGTGAGTCAGCAGTCGATTTTGTGCTGCGATTAGCCAAAGAAAAAGCCGCAGCAGGCTTAGCTTTATGTACTGACATCGACGATGCCAAAGTATTAGGCTCAGATACGATAGTGGTGCTAGGTGAGCAGATTTTAGGTAAGCCAGTAGACAGACAAGATGCCCAAGCTATTTTAGCGTCATTGTCGGGGAAAACCCATCAAGTAATGACAGCTGTAGCAGTGACTAATGGCACTACAACCTTAACAAGGCTTTGCCAAACGGCGGTGACCTTTTGTGAGTTATCCGCCCAGACTATTGATGCCTATATCGATACCCAAGAGCCAATGGATAAAGCCGGTGCTTATGGTATTCAAGGGTTAGGTGGTTGTTTTGTAAAGACCATTATTGGCAGTTATTCTGCCGTCGTCGGGTTACCGTTAGTAGAGACTCGCGAACTACTCACTGAAATGAACCTGATTAAATAAATAACACTCCTTTAGGTTATCTGTCTTTGACACTGAGCTGCAGAAGTTGGCTCGATAACCCATATCGTATAACAAGACGTTAAACAGGTGGCTTATGCAAACTAAAGCTCAGCGTAAAAAAGGCTCTGAATTACTGATTAACGTGACGCCAACAGAAGCGAGAGTCGCACTGGTTGAGCATGGCGTTCTGCAAGAAGTCCATATTGAACGACGTATGAAGCGTGGTTTAGTCGGTAATATCTACAAAGGTAAAATCAGTCGGGTGCTACCTGGTATGCAAGCTGCCTTTGTGGATATCGGTCTTGAAAAAGCTGCATTTTTACATGCCTCAGATATTGTTCCCCATACCGAATGTGTTGCCGATGTTGAAAAAGGCAACTTTGTGGTGCGTGATATTGCCGAATTAGTCAGGCAAGGTCAGGACATCATAGTGCAAGTCGTCAAAGATCCTCTTGGTACTAAAGGTGCTCGTCTCACCACAGATATTACTTTGCCTTCACGCTACTTAGTCTTTATGCCAGGTTCAAGCCATGTGGGTGTATCTCAGCGGATTGAAGAAGAGACTGAGCGGGCTCGCTTAAAAGCGATTACCGAACCTTATGTTGATGAAGATGGTGGTTTTATTATTCGCACCGCTGCTGAAGGCGTAGGCGATGATGAACTGGCTCAAGACGCGGCGTTTTTGCGACGGGTATGGAAAAAAGTTTGTGAACGTAGAAAGCGCAAAGGCGCGACTTTGTTGTATCAAGACTTAGCCCTACAGGTGCGGATTATTCGTGACTTTGTTGGCGCCGAACTTGACCATATTCAAGTGGATTCTCGACGCACTTTTGCAGAACTGCAGGGTTTTGCGCAAGAGTTTATGCCTGAAATTGCCGAAAAACTTGAGCATTACTCAGGGCCAGCACCTATTTTTGAACTCTATGACGTTGAAAATGAAATTCAGCGCGCATTGGGGCGTAAAGTCGAATTAAAGTCTGGCGGCTATTTAATTATTGATCAAACTGAAGCTATGACCACAGTCGATATTAATACCGGCGCTTTTGTGGGACATCGTAACTTAGCCGAGACCATTTTTAATACTAACCTTGAAGCCACTCAAGCGATTGCTAGGCAGCTGCGGTTACGTAATTTAGGTGGCATTATCATTATCGACTTTATTGATATGCTAAATGATGAACATAAAAAGCGGGTGCTAGACAGCTTAAATAGCGCTTTAGCGAACGACAGAGTTAAAACCAGTGTCAGCGGTTTTTCGGGTTTAGGTTTAGTGGAAATGACCCGTAAGCGCACCCGTGAAAGTTTAGAGCACGTCGTCTGCGGCGAGTGCCCAGCTTGCCAAGGTACTGGCTCAATGAAAACCGTTGAAACTGTTTCTTATGAAGTGTTTAGAGAAATCATTCGCTTGAATCGTGCTTACCAAGCAGATGAGTTTTTATTGTATTGCTCGCCTGCGGTTTATAAGAGCTTAAGCAATGAAGAAGGGCATTTATTAGCCGAGCTTGAAGTGTATATCGGTAAACGTATTAGACTGCAAAATGAAACCTTATATACCCAAAATAAGTATGACGTGGTGATGGTGTAGTGCCCAAGAGTAAAACCTTAATTGCGTGCAGAATATGCTTTCAATCAGTAGCCGTAGTCTTGGTACTATTCGCGCTAGCGGTCAGTCTTATCCGCGGTTTACTGCCACATTTACCTGAAGTGCGTTCAGAAATTGTTGATTATTTATATCAGCAATATCAGCTTGAGGTTCAAGTGGGTGAGGTTTCTGCTGAATGGCAGGCCTATGGCCCCGCTTTAACCGTCAGTAATATCGTGATCCCGCCGCAGCAAGCTATACCTGTGACCGTGATTGCCAGAAAAGTGCACTTTAAGCTCGACTTTTGGCAAACATTACTGACTCTGACCCCTCAAATCGAAACCGTCAAATTTGATGGTATTCAAGTCGCTCTTAATCTGGATGATCTCGCTGTATCAGACGCCTCCTCAAGCACAGTTAGTGATCTCGATTGGCTTTATGCATTATTGTTAGAGCAATTAGAAACCTTTTCAATCAGTGATGGCACCCTGCAATTATTGAGTGAAAACTATGATTACAGACCAATATTCATTAGTAATCTAGCTTGGCATAATATGGGCAATACCCACAAAGCCAAAGGGTTTATCCATCTTGATGAACAGGCTTCAGAAAAAGAGCTACTGGCGTTAAGAGTCGATTTGAATGGTAGCGGTTATCACCCGGATGAGCTTGAAGGTCAACTCTATGTCTCGGCTGAGTCTTTGGACTTAGGGGAATGGGCATCAAGGCAGCATGATAAAGAGTTAAAGCTTGATAGCATTGAATTTGAAGGCATTGTAAATTTAAAAGCCTGGCTTGGGTTTGAACACCGCACCATTAATACTGGTTTATTGGTCTTTGAGCCAAGTTGGCTGCAATGGCATGGTGCAACTGAACTACAGGAATTTGAAATTGGTGGCGGCGCGTTAACTTGGCAGCCCAGTGATAACGGCTGGCAGGTTAATAGCTATGACCTTGATTTAAAATCAAATGAGCAAGCTTGGCCTGAATTACAACTATCTTTAAAAACCAACTACCGTGACTTATCCGTTAGCGTTAATCAAATCGCCCCAGAAATGCTGACACCATTATTGCCGTTAATCCCGTCAATGGGCCTTAAAGGGGTTGAGCAATGGGGCAAATTGCAACCACAGGGCAGTATTGGGCCACTGCAATTACTCAAAGTTGCCGATAAACCGCTATTGTTTAAAACTGATATTAAACAACTGCAATGGCAAGCTGCGGGGAATATTCCCGGCAGTAAACCCATTGATGGCAGCCTTTCTTGGGCTAATAATCTATTAAGTGCCGAGTTTCCTGCGCAGCAATATCAGCTAGATTTTCAAGATGGTTTTGAAGCGCCGCTAACATTATCGGCTGATGCATTTAAAGCGCAGTATAGTTTAGCTAAATCACGGCTTACCTTACCCAAAGTCCATTTTTACAATGATGATATTGATCTCGCCGCATCAATGCAGCTGGATATGGCTGCGCAAGCGCACTTGGCGTTAAATGCTAATGTGGCTATCAGCAATGCTGCCAATGCAGGGCGTTATTTCCCTCTTAAAACCATGAGTGATGATTTAGTCAGTTATCTAAACCAGGCTATTCTCAAAGGTCATATTCCTGATGCGCAAGTTGTGTGGCATGGTGATCTAAGCGGTTTTCCTTATCAAGACAGTTCAGGTATTTTTCAAGCTGGGTTTAACCTTAATGACGGCGCATTTGAGTTTCAGCCTGATTGGCCCAAAGTTGATGATTTGAGCTTATATGCCTTATTTGAAAATGCCGCCATGGATATCATGATTAATAAGGGCAAATTATTAGACGTAAATGCTGCTGGCGCCCATGTTTATATTCCGTTTATGGGTAAAGATACCACCTTAAAAATTGAAGCTGAAATCGCGGCAACAGCAGCGGCTGCAAAAACGCTTATTGATAACTCGCCTTTGCAATCATCTGTGGGGACGACCTTGGATGTGGTACAAATTTCAGGGGATATTATCAGTGATTTAGATTTAACCATTCCGCTGTATGAGGGCGGTGTTGCTGACAATAAAGGCTTAATTCATTTTAACGATAACCAGGTGTTTATCGCCACACCAGGGCTTAACTTGGAAAAAGTAAATGGCACTGTGGCATTTATTAATGCTGAAGTTAACGGCAATCAAATCAACGCAGATTTATTTGAGCAGCCACTGACATTTGATTTTGGCACCAACAAAACCTCAGCTGATGATTTAGCCTTAAGCGTTGGTTTAAAAGGATTGTGGGATTTAGACAATCTACCTGATTATATTGATAACCCGTTATCTGACTATTATTCCGGTCAACTGGATTGGGATGGCGGGGTCACTATGATATTTGATGCCACAGGTTACAGCCTGCAAGTACAGCTTAACTCAGACTTAGTTGGCGCTGAATTATCCTTACCTGCGCCGTTTACAAAAGCAGCCGCTACGCCTACCCGATTAAGTGCAGAGCTTATTGGCGATAATAAACAGGCCTCATTGGGGCTTAAACTAGCGAAACAAGCTGAGTTTTGGGGCGGCTTCAATCAACAAAGTGGTGATAATTTAGCCCATTATGATCTGATCTTGGGGCGTCAGTTTAAGTTAGGCGACAAGCTTGCCAAAGACCAAGGTCATATCATTATTGATTTACCTGATGCGGTGCTGACTCAGTGGCTGCCGATCATCAGTCAATTTACCGATAAGGCAAGCTCAAGTATCGATCTTCCAGATACCACGGCTGCGGCACTGGTAAATACTGAAGAGGAAATGGCCAGTATTTTTGCCAATAAGCCTGCAGCTGAGTCAGCCGTGGTTGATACTGTGACAGCCCATGCAGCGGAAACCTCAGCGCCCACTGAAAACCAGCCTAGCACCACAGAAGCTACCCTAACGCGGCAAAAAGCTAGCTTCTTCCCGCCGCTAGCGTTAATTGATGCCAAGGTGGGTAAATTAGATATTTTAGCCCAAGACTTTAATCAACTGAGTTTTAGCGCCAAGCCGTTAGAGCATGTATGGCGTTTTGATGTTTTGTCACAAGAATTTGATGGGCGGATTGATTTTTATTCCAGTTGGCGTGAACAAGGCTTAAAAGTTGTTGCCAGTAAATTGCATTTAACGCCCAGGGTTAAACCTGCTGAAGAAGCGGAGTTCAGCCCAGATAATATGCTCGATAATTTACCGCCATTAGCTGTGGATGTGGATGATTTTGGCATCTACGATAGGCGTCTGGGCCATTTAGTGCTGCAGGGTATTCCTTATGAAGACGGTTATCGCTTTCAAACATTAACCCTCACCCGGCCCATTGTTAGCTTGCAAGCTACTGGCGATTGGACCTTTAAAGATGGCAAAAACCTGACTAAGTTTGATGTTAAATTGAAAGCCAGTAAATTTGATGCATTGTCAGAAGTCCTTGGGATTAACCCCGGCTTAAAAGACGCCCCCCTTGATTTAGTTGGTGAGTTTTCATGGCAGGGCCCGCCTTATGGTTTCTCATTAGACACCCTAAACGGTAAATTACGTTTTGATATGGGCAAAGGTTACTTATCTGAAATTAGTGACAAAGGTGCCCGTATATTCTCGCTATTTAGCTTAGATTCTATTGTACGTAAATTGTCTTTAGATTTTTCAGATGTCTTTGGTAAAGGGTTGCACTTTGACTCGTTCGGGGGCTCACTTAATATCGATAACGGTGTGGTTAAAACCACTGACACTGAAATGGATGCGATTGCCGGTAATATGAAAGTGCGTGGTTATACTGATTTAACCACCCAAAGTTTAAATTATGATATTCGCTTTATTCCGCAATTGGCATCAAGTGTGCCTACAGTGGTATTACTTAGTACCAGCGCATGGACTTTAGGCTTAGGTGCCTTTGCCTTGACCAAGGTATTAGAGCCTGTGATTGAGGTTATTTCTGAAATTCGTTTTCGCCTTGGTGGTACTATGACCGAGCCACAATTAGAAGAACTTGAGCGAAAAAGTAAAGAAATCGAAATCCCAGAATCAATTTTGCCAAGAACGCCAGCAACACAAGTCAGCCCTGATAAGGTCGGGGCAGGTACGGTAAGCTCGGAAGCTATTAGCTCTAAAGCTGAGAGTGTAGAACTAAACCGCTCTGAAAATCAGCCGAATGCAACTGATGTTAATAAAGCTAATGTTAATAAAGCTAATGTTAATGACGCTGGTGTTAATGACGCTGGTGTTAATGAAGTAGATGCTACTGACATAAACCTAAAAGCAGATGAAGCAGCCACAGAGGCCGCAGCCAATATCGTGTCCTTTAGCCTGTATCATCGACAATGCCAAGGAGGCGCCAATGCAAGTCAGTTTATTGCAATGTCAAAGCAGCACAGATGTCAAAGCCAATCTGGCCTTTATCGACTCGCAGCTTAGTGTATTACCTCGAAAGGCTAATGAACCGCAACTGGTAGTACTGCCTGAGTGCAGTTTGCTATTTGGTGGTCACGAGCAGCAGCAATTAGCTGTTGCTGCTGTGGAAGAATCCAGCAAACTTAAACAGCAACTGGCCGCATTAGCTCAGCGTCATCATGTTTATATGGTGGCCGGAACTATCCCGATTTCTGCAGATGCAGCTAGGGTCTATAGTCGCAGTTACTTATTTGATGATGAAGGCAATACCTTAGGCAGCTATGATAAGTTACACTTATTTGATGTTGAGGTTGCCGATAAAACGCAATCCTATCGAGAAAGTGATACTTTTTGCCCAGGGGATCGTATCACTGTCATTGACACCCCATTTGGCAAGATAGGCTTAGCCATTTGCTACGATATACGTTTTGCTGACTTATTCAGGGCATTAAGGTTAGCGGGGGCAGAAATTATTGCCTTGCCATCTGCATTTACTAAGGTAACAGGCGCAGCCCATTGGCAAACCTTGATCCAAGCAAGGGCGATTGAAACCCAGTGTTATTTTCTGGCTGCCGATCAATGGGGTCAGCATAACCAAGGTAGCCGAGAAACCTGGGGCCAAAGTATGATAGTAGACCCTTGGGGCAAGATTATCGCTGAGAAAAAGACCGGTCTAGGTTGGGTGCAAGCCCAGCTTGATTTAGCCGCCTTAGCGACCATAAGACAACAAATTCCAGTGGCGGCGCACAATCGCTTTATTGCGCCCCAATTAAAATAAATACTGAATTAGCTAACATATCGAGCGATGAATTAAGTTCGGTGAGACAAGAATCCACATACAGGCCATGGGGCTTAAAGAGAGAATTAATGCCATTTTTAGCTCAAGTAGAACAAAGTTTATTACAAGGCGCACTCACCCTTGACGGGCTGCAAGATTATCTGAACATTATTCATCAGCATAATATTGATTTTTCAGATTTATATTTTCAAGGCAGCCGCCATGAAACCTGGGCGCTTGAAGATGGCATTATCAAAGAAGGTAGCTTTCATATTGAGCGCGGAGTCGGTGTTCGTGCCATTACTGGCGAGAAAACCGGTTTCGCTTATGCTGATGAAATTAATCCAGCAGCATTACGCGCAGCAGCAGAAGCGGCAAGAGGCATTGCCTTGGCGGGCCAAGAGCACAAAGTACATGCCTTTAAACGTCATGACACCCATAAGCTTTACAGTAGTGATGACCCCATAGCGGCCATGGAAGAAGCGCCAAAAATTAATTTGCTCAAGCAAACTGATGCCTATATTCGTAGCCTAGATAGCCGCATTATTCAAGTGGTAGTGAGCTTGTCTGGCGTACATGAAGAAATTTTAGTGGCTGCCAGTGATGGCACCTTAGCGGCGGATATTCGTCCGTTAGTGCGCTTTAATTGTAGTGTTATTTTAGAAGATAACGGTAAGCGTGAGCGCGGTAGTGCAGGTGGCGGCGGTCGTCATGATTACAGCGTATTTATGGCAACTGATGACGCCGGTTTACCTGTGTGTTTTGACTTTGCCCGTGAAGCGGTGCGTCAAGCCCAAGTGAATATCAATGCTATTGATGCCCCAGCAGGTGAAATGGCCGTAGTACTGGGTAACGGCTGGCCTGGCGTATTGCTGCATGAAGCAGTAGGTCACGGTTTAGAAGGTGACTTTAACCGTAAAGGCAGCAGTGCCTTTAGCGGTAAAGTCGGTCAGCAAGTGGCCTCAGAATTAGTTACCGTAGTGGATGATGGCACCATTGTTAATCGCCGTGGTTCATTAAGTATTGATGATGAAGGGGTGCCAACCCAAAAGACCACCTTAATCGAAAATGGTATTTTAAAGGGCTATATGCAAGATAAGCTTAATGCGCGTCTAATGGGCGAGCCGACAACCGGTAACGGCCGCCGTGAATCTTATGCGCACCTGCCAATGCCACGTATGACTAATACCTATATGGAAGCTGGCACTTCAACGCCTGAAGAAATGATCAAGTCAGTAGAGAAAGGCATTTATGCGCCTAATTTTGGTGGCGGCCAAGTGGATATTACCTCAGGCAAATTTGTGTTCTCAGCCTCAGAAGCCTACCTGATTGAAAATGGCGAAGTCACCCAAGCAATTAAAGGGGCTACGCTTATTGGCAACGGTCCAGAAGCCATGAGCCAAATATCTATGGTGGGTAATGATCTGGCCTTAGATCAAGGTGTCGGCGTGTGCGGTAAAGATGGTCAAAGTGTACCAGTTGGGGTGGGGCAACCTACCTTGAAGTTAGACAGTTTAACCGTTGGCGGCACTGCTTAACAATGAAACCAAGGTGCCTTAATAGCACCTTAGTTATTTAGGCCATTCTAATCGACATTGCTTTATATTTAGCTACACTTAACTAACTGTTGTTGATGTAAAAAGTAAAGTTAGTCACGACTTGCTAATAACATAGAGTAAAAAATCTAATCAGGGTGGTGTAATGGGCTATTTGGTCATTTGTAATCGCATTATGTGCAGTCGTTTTGCCGCATTTTTAGTTGTGGGGATCAGCGTTATTAGCGCAGCTCAGGCTGAGCCCTTGGCTTTTAATCAGGCTTGGCAACAACTGCTAACGGTCAGTGATAAGTTAAAGGCGCAATCTCAAGAAGTCAGCCGCGCTGAAGCGGAGCAAGATGCGGGCAAAGACTTAAGTTTGCCCTCGCTTGATCTATCAGGAAGTTATACCCGCTTAGAAAAACCCGTAGAACTTGATTTACGGGATCTTAATCCCATTGCATCATTAGATCCCGCCGCTCTGCCGCCAGCCCTTGGCAATATCATTGGTGCGATCCCCGGCTCACTGTTTGTGACCCCGTTTACCGAGCAAGACGTTTTTCGAGCCAGTTTAAAAGCCATGTGGCCAATTTATACTGGTGGACAAATTACTGCGGCTCAAGGTATTCAAGCCGCCCAAGTGGAAGAAAAAAAGCATCAGTACGCCTTAGTCAGCCGCGAGCTGTTTACCCAGCTTGTCGATCGCTACTTTGCAGTAGCAGTGACCAAAACCTTAGTGCAAACGAATCAACAGTTGGTTGATTCGTTAACCGAGCACGCGTCACACGCGCAGAAATTAGAGCGCGAAGGGCAGATTGCCAAAGTTGAGCGCTTAAATGCCCAAGTGGCGCTAGAAAATGCCAAAGTTAATTTAGGCAGCTCCCAACGCCAATATGAAATGTCGACCATTGCTTTATCGAGAATGTTGCAGCTGAGCAATGCTACTCCTACATCGGGGTTGTTCTCACTGGCGCAGCCGCCATCATTGCCGCGCTTAAGCCAGTTAACCATCAGCCAGCACCCTGCGCTAAAACTGCTGGAGGCTAAAGAAACCCAA
The DNA here is from genome assembly GCF_002873635.1 of Shewanella sp. 10N.286.52.B9. Classification (NCBI taxonomy): domain Bacteria; kingdom Pseudomonadati; phylum Pseudomonadota; class Gammaproteobacteria; order Alteromonadales; family Shewanellaceae; genus Shewanella; species Shewanella sp. 10N.286.52.B9. The sequence continues at coordinate 82,010 of NZ_MCTY01000170.1, read as the reverse complement.
GCGAATGGGCTAATTAAACTCGAAAAGGGTAAGTATCATCCCACCGTATTTTTATACGGTAATTACACCCTTTACGAGGACGATAGTTTATTTTCGCAAATTGAACCCGACTGGATGGTTGGATTAGGCGTAAATGTGCCAATATTTAGCCGTGATGGCCGCAGCGGTAAAGTCAAAGCCGCCCAAAGCGCCTTGTTGCAAGCTAAGCATACTAAGGCGCAAACTCAGCAAGACTTAAGCCTGCTGGTGGATCAAAGCTATCGCCAACTCCAGCAAGCAGATGAAGAAGTTAACGCCCTTAATGCCTCTTTAGCTCTCGCTACCGAAAACCTGAGATTACGTGAACTTGCCTTTAATCAAGGTCTATCAACCTCAATCGATCGGGTGGATGCAGAGCTTAAACTCAGCGCTGTTAAAACCCAGCAACTGGGGGCGCAATATCGCTATGTACAAGCATATGCCAGATTAATGGCCATCAGCGGTCAAGTGGATGAATTTATCGGTCGAACCCAATTACAGGAGAGCCAGCATGCGGGCTAATAAGATTATTGCAGTTATCGCCATTATTTTTTTGGTGGGCATATTAGCTAACGGCTTGAGATTGGCATTTGAGCCTAAACCCAGTGTATTGCAGGGGCAAATAGAGGCCAGAGAATACAATATCTCCTCTAAAGTGCCCGGCCGCGTTGAGCAAGTCATGGTTAGGCGCGGCGACAAAGTGGCCATTGGCGACTTATTATTTGCCATTAATAGCCCGGAATTAGCCGCTAAATTAATGCAAGCGGAGGGCGGTCGTGACGCCGCTAATGCCATGCAACAAGAGGCGGATAACGGCGCAAGACAACAGCAAGTTACCGCAGCAAAGGAGCAATGGCTCAAAGCTAAGGCGGCGACAGAGTTAATGCAAACCACCTATCAGCGAGTTGAAAACTTGTTTAATGAAGGAGTGGTTGCCAGACAAAAGCGCGATGAAGCCTTTACCCAATGGCAAGCAGCTAAATACACTGAGCAAGCGGCGTTAGCTATGTATGAAATGGCCGATGAAGGCGCGCGAGTCGAGACTAAAGCTGCTGCGGCGGGTAATGCCCGTATGGCAGAAGGTGCAGTCAAAGAAGTGAATGCCATTTTAGCCGACAGCCAAATGCGCTCGCCTAAAGTGGCTGAGGTCAGTGACGTGTTATTACAAGCTGGCGAGTTAGCCCCAAGTGGTTTTCCTGTGGTCAGTTTAATTGATATGTCGGATGCCTGGGCCGTATTGCAACTACGTGAAGACCAATTGGCTGAGTTTAAAGTGGGCAATGTTGTGTCGCTAACCATTCCGGCATTAAAACTGACCACGGACTTTACAGTGGCGCACATCAGTGTGATGGGCAGTTTTGCGACTTGGCGCTCCACTGAAAGTGGTCACGACTTTGATATGCGTACTTTTCAAGTCGAGCTGCGCCCCAATGAAGCCATTGATGATCTTAGAGTGGGCATGTCAGTATTACTGACATTAGATTAATCTCAGCATTTACAAGCCAGTAGAGGCTAGAGGCGCTCATGGGAGCTTTATTACAGAAAGAACTCAAGACACTGTGGAACTCACCTTGGCAATTAGCCTTGGTGACTTACATTCCCATCATCAGCATGTTGTGTTTATGGTGGCTATTTAGTGCAGGTTTACCACGACAATTACCCGTAGCAGTGGTTGATTTAGATAACAGCCAGCTAACGCGAACATTGACTCGCAACCTCAGTGCTAACTCCGTTATCAGCCCTAAAACTTATCCTAATCTGGCACTGGCTCAAGAAGCTATGAGTACTGCAGAGGTCTATGCGCTGGTAGTGTACCCCCATCAGTTTAAGCATGGCTTATTAACAGGCGCTAGCCCGACCATAGATATTCGTTATAACAGCCAGTTCTTATTAGTCGGTAAGTTGTTATCCAGTCAATTACAATTAAGCCTTGGCTCAGGGTTAATGCAAGTGGCGGGGCTAAAACAACTTTTAGGCGGTGCCAATAAAGCATCTGTTGCAGTAAATTTATCCCCAGTGACCAGTCAAACCACGGCTTTATTTAATCGTAATAATAACTACGTCGGATTTTTAGTGCCGCCAGTATTAATTGCATTGCTGCAGTTATTATCAATGATGGTGTTCGTGAATAGCTTAAATGCTAGTTTGATCAAAGGTGAAGATAAATGCTTATTGCCTGATAATTTTTGGCAATTAGTGGCCACTAAAGTCATGCTCTACACGCCAATCATGTTGCTCCATGGCGGCTTTATTTTAGTTTGGTTATATGGCTATTTAGGCTTACCCATTGCTGGCAGCTTAGGCTTGTTAGTACTGACTCAGGCCATGATGCTAGGGGCCTTGTGGCTATTGGTCATATTAGTGGTGGTGGTTATGCGCGAGCCTGCTGGCAGTATCAGTATGGGCTCGGCGATGTTTGCGCCAGCATTTGCCTTTATGGGGATTACATTTCCAGTTAATGATATGCCGCAATTGGCGCAGTGGTGGCGATTGTTAATGCCTTCAAGTCATTATATGGACACCCATGTTATTGTGGTTAGCTATGGCGCCGAGGCTGGGCAGGTATTATTGCAATCTAGCTCCTTGTTATATTTTCTCGTGTTATTGCCTATTGCTTGGTTATTAGTAAAAATTATTCGTCAAAAACAAGCGCCGGTAAATAGTGCTGAGTCGTTAGCTGTTGTGAGCCAACAGCAGGAGGCACGATGAATTGGTTGCAACTTGTTATCGCTGATTTTAAAGCGCTGTTAAGTGATAAAGATATTGTACTGACGGTTTTTGGCGGCTTACTGTTTTACTCGGTGTTATACCCTCTGCCTTATTTACATCAAGTCCCTACCGAGCAAAAAATTGTCGTGGTAGATCATGATAACTCTTCATTGAGCAGACAGTTAGTGCGTCATGCCGATGCCAGCCCCAAAATCAAAATAGTCAGCCAAGTGGCCAGCATCAATGAGGCGCAGCAGTGGATTGCTAACGGCGATGCCTTTGGTTTATTGGTTATTCCAGAAGGCTTTAGGCGTAACCTACTGCTGGGTAAAGGGGCAACCTTAAGTTACGGTGGTGATGCCAGTTACTTCTTAATTTATTCTGCGGTAGCAGAAGGGTTAGTGGCAGCAGGCATGGATGCCAGTAAACAAGTGCAAATGATAGGCTTACTGGCGCGGGGCGAGAATCCGCAGCAAATTCAACAAGATCTTAATTCAGTCAATTTAAATAGTGTGCCGGCATTTAATCCAAGTTTAGGCTATACCCCTTATGTGGTGCCGGGATTATTTTTACTGATCTTGCATCAAACCCTCTTGATAGGTGCCAGTATTTTAGGCGCAGGCCAATGGCGTAAACAGGGCTATTGGCAGCAGGTATCGCCACTGGCGTTGATCACCGCACGAATAGCCGTTTTCAGTTTAATTTATAGCTTTTTTTCATGTTTTTATTTGGGCTATTGCTACTACTTTTACGGCGTTAGTGTGCAAGCGAGTTTAGGCCAAGTGTTGCTGTTTATGGTGCCATTTATATTATCGACTGCGGCGTGCGGGGTTGCATTAAGCTGTTTGTTTGTCAGGCGTGACTTACCCACTCAAGTATTATTATTGGTCTCAATGCCGATTTTATTTGTCTCAGGCTTTGTGTGGCCGCAGGCATTAATTCCTGAGCCGTTAGTGCAAGCTTCGCAAATTATCCCTGCTGTACCTGCCATTATGGGTATGTTGCAGTTAAATCAAATGGGCGCCTCATGGGATGCCATCATGCCAATGTGGCTGCAAATGTGGGGCTTATTTTTACTGTTTAGCTTGCTGGCTTATATTGGCGTAAGACGTCGATTATTTAGTAAGGAAGGGGCCAGTGTTTAGTTTTGAGTAGCGGCCTTTAGGGCTGTGAATTAGCTGGTTAATCATGGCGTATTGAGCTTAATTATCCAGTGATCGTGATATTGATATTTTTTTGATAAATAAAAATAGGTATATTCAGATGAAATATACCTATTTTGTTTTTCATGTCTTTGAGCTTAATCATTAAGCTTTGCTGTCGCTGTTGATCGTCTTCCAAATTATAACGTTCCTGTTTCAGAGCGACTTAATTCCGCTTCTAAGCGACTTAAGTTATGTTGGTAAATTGGCTCATGGTTGGCTTTTGCTGCTTTCTTAAAATCAGCCAGTGCGCCTAGATTATCATTAGCCATTAACTTCATAACACCACGGTTATTGTAGGCATAAGCTCGCATTTGCATTGAGGGTAACTTAGCAGCCTTATTGGCCATTTCTACCGCTTCAGTACAAGCTGTTTCAGCAATATCAAACTTTGAAAGCTTAGTGTAGCCAACACAAAGACTCAAACTGCGAGTGTATTTGTCAATGACAGTGGCGGTGGCAGCTTCTGTTAGGGCGATGCCTTCACTGATGTCACCAGATTGAATGGCATCAACTCCAGGTGTGTCTTCAATAAGTACCATTTTATATTTGCTCGTTTCGATGGCATTGGCCATCACAGCAGAGCTTGATAATAATAAACCAGCTGCGGTGATGATAGAGAGTGTTGATTTTTTCATGGTTATATTCCTTTATAGGTAGTAGCTAGTTGCTACAGGGCTAATTTAGGAAAAAAGTCTGAGGCTGACAAACGAGATAAATCAATTTGATAAGTGAGATTTATTCACTCATGCAGTGGTTAACCTATTAGTCAGCCCTGGTGAGGTGGTTTAAAAATGGAAGCGGGCGACAACCCAATCAATAAGTAACTGCACTTCAGGCTTGGTGACATTGTTATGGTTGATCAGATAGTAGCGGTCGTGACTGGTTAAAGATTGCTCAAATAATGAAATTAACTGATTGTTTTCAAACCATGATTTACTGATAGGCAGTGGGATTAATGCGATGCCTAAACCTTGCTCAGCAGCTCTTGCGACGCTAAACATACTATCTAATTGAATTATTTGTTTGGGTTTGAAATGATCAAGGCCAACACTTTCAGCCCATTGATGCCAGGCATAGGGTCTTGCCTGATGCATGATTAACGGGACTTCTAACAGGGCGCTAAAGCCTTTATGTTCAAGCCTGTTAAACAGTGCTGGGTTACAGGCTGGAACATAATTAAGCGGAAATAAATCATACGATTTATCAGGGTCTTGGCGACTACCAGATAACACGATCGACAGATCTGTATTGGCCGTTTGTTTGGCGCGGGTTTTAACGGTTTCGAGCTTTAAATTAATATTAGGATATTCGTTTGACCAACCCACCAGTTGCGGTACAAACAGCTCACTGGCAAAAAATTCTGGCATTGAAATACTGACTTCATGCATGGTGTGGGCATTATTGAAGTTATTGACTGTTTCGGTCAGCTGCAGCATTAACGGGGTAATTTGTTGATAAAAGCGCATCCCTGTTTCTGTCAAAGTAATTGAGCGAGTTTGGCGAATAAATAATTGCTGTTGTAGGTTTTCTTCTAGCTGTTTAATTTGATGGCTCACCGCTGAAGGGGTGAGAAATAATTTTTGAGCAGTCTCTTTAAAACTGAGACATTCGGCTGCAACACAAAAACAACGCAAACCTCGTAATGAGGTATGTAAAGGTAGCATTTAAAATCCTTTTTACTAAAGTCGATGCAGGCTAAGCAAAGACTAGACCAACTAAATATTATATATAAAACAGTTATTTAAAAGTTTAATTATTAGTCGCAGTTACCAATAGTGCTTCTTTAAGCACTTATTTGGTGCATTAGCTTGATGTGGTGACTTTTCCTGAATAAGGTTAAGGCTACATAAAATTAAGGCCTGCATTAGCAGGCCTTAATGGTTTCAGATCGTAATGGGGTTATAGCAGTGCTATTGCACTGTTACCTCAACCGATTCTTCAGTCTTAATTCCGCGCGGAGTGGTGACGGTTAAAGTAATCACATCTTCACCGGTTTCATCTGCTGCGGTGTAATAAAAATCTGCAGCTTCGATATCACATGATAGCCTAGGAGTAATATCCTTATATTTGAAACAAGTCGCATTGGGTACGGCGTAGCCACTAAAGGTGATAGATCCATTGACTGCTGCAACCGTTAAAGTTGAACCTGCTGGCATCATTTGATTGGCACTGTCATACAGTTCAACATCAATACTCGTCATGCTACCAGAGCTAACAGTCAGCTTGTTTTCTACAATGGGGCTTTCATCAACAGTCGGAATTATTTGAGCCGTTGAACCTGACATGGTTAATACCGTTGCGGCACGAATGTAAGTTTTATTGTTTTGCTCTTGTGATGTGCCGCAATTGCTGCCTTCACATTGTGGGCCGTTAAACAATGTATCACCGAGTTCATTGTAAGGCTTGCCTGTGGTATTGAAATAAGGTTCACCATCACGGCGAACACCTGACTCATCATCATCTCTAAAGGCATCACCTAAATCGCTATAGCCACTCTGATGATAAGTTTCGATGTCCATACCATTGCCAGTACAAGCTACAAGCGTTACACCATCGGTATCTAAACATGCATTAATAATTGCACCGTCATCAGTTGGCTCAAAGTTTGACTCAGGATTTTTGTAAGCATCGGCATCATCAAAGATATTATTACCATTGGTATCAAAGAAGGTCTCATGACCTAAAGCATAAGCCAATACAGTGACGCGATGATCCGTTGGGCGTGGATCAGTTGAGGTCCAAACCACTGAACAGCTGCCATTGACAGTTAAACAAGATGGCTGAATTTGGCCACCTTCTGCGGTAAAGTTAATGGTGGTGTCATCGGGCGCTGGATTGCCAAAGCTATCAGAGGCGTAAGCGGTCATGGTGACTTCAACACCGTTAACATCAGCAGCTTCTGGGTTGAACAAAGAAGGAGAAATGTTAAAGCCCAGTTGTTGCGGCAGGCCTGTGTTAACGGTTAACTGCTCTGATTGAGTGGTAATGATGATGCCCGAATCTGTATCTTCTGCAGATGCTGACACTCTTACTGGGGTTGGCACAGTGCCAGACTGAACCGTAACGCTAACTAATCCATTGGCATTACTGATAGCTTCATCACCATTGGCAAACTTTAAGCCGCCGATAACGGTGTCTAAACCAAAGGTCACCTTTTGCTGCGCTGCAGGTTGACCATTAGCGCTACTGATTAAGAAAGTCACTAATGAGCTTTCAGTAGAACCTGTACCGCCAGCGCCTTTAATGCGAATTTGGTTTGGCTCTGCAGAGATAAAGCTCAAGCTACCTAAAGTTTGGCGCTCTAAAGAGAAATCGAAGTTGGCGTTGTAGGTGTCATTACCAATAACGGCTGCAGCGATAATTCGTTGGCTGCGAATACTGTTGCCACTGCAACTGCTATCTTGAAAGGTTGAGTTGGCTCTGCCTGAGGATGTCGTAACCGGGGTATCAAGACTCGCATCGCCATTGGCGACACAATCAGAACTAAACGATACGCTTACGGGGGTCTGTAATGGCTCGAATGTACCGTCAGCCGCTTCAATAATCACATCAGCATAAACGCCAAAACTTGCCCCTGCACCGATGGTGTAGGTTAGAGGATCTGCGTCGGGGTCATCAGCGATTAAGGTTGAACCTAGCTTATCTTCGATGAATGTCTCATCGTCAACAATATAACCAAACTTAATCGTGCCTTCAGGAATCACTTCATCGCCACTTAGCACTTCATAGGCACTGCTGCCTGAAACAGTGGTGCCATCAAAGTCAGTGCTGGCAATTAAGCTATAAGCGCCAAGTTCACTGCTGTTTGGGGTGTAGCTAACAGTAGCAATACCATCAGTAGAGGTTAAGGCGGTATTTGGCGATAAACTGGCGCTGCCAGCCTGGAAGCTCACTAATTGATCCGCTATTGGTTGATTGCTGCCATCTAAAACTGCTGCCGTAAGCAATACGGCTTGATCAATCTTAAAACGGGTTACCGTTTGCCCTGCCTGAGTAATACTGGCATTGATTGTGATGGTTTCAGGTGTTGGCGTGGTGGTTGAATTAATAAATTCAAAATTACGCGAGGCAGAAACACTGTCATCAGTTTCGGATTCAGTATCTGTAGGGGTATGAGACACCACTAAGGTACCTGCGCCGACAGTATTATCTGTGGTGCTGATGAATACGCTGGCGATACCACTGCTGTTTGTTAGTGTGCTATCAACGCTGGCTTGACCAAAACTTGGGGCAAAGCTGACAATGGCGCCACTGACGTTGCTATTGGATTGCTTTAACTGGGCTACTGCGCAAAAGCGCTCAGTGACATCAAAGCGTAATTCATCAGTGGTTTCAGCGCATTGACCATTAACAACGCTTTGGTAGCTTAGGCTAATGCTGTAACTGCCTTCGCCTCCACTGCCAGTATCGTTATCATCAGAAGGCCCATTACAAGCGGTCATTAAAAATAGTGAAGCAATAGAAAAAGGCAGTGCACGTATTATTGTATTTAGTGGCATCAGCAACATCCTTGTAAGTGGTGTTTATTCGGTTATTCCAGCACGTAAATATTTAAACAACTCGATAAATGATTTTGACTCAGGGCCTTTAGCGAGTTCTTTATTGGTTTGTCTGATTAATTGACGTAACTTTTGACGCTCAAAACTTGCGTATTCAGCCAGTAAAGCTTCAACTTCTTCGTTTGGGTTTTCTAATAAGCGGGCACGTAACTTCTCAATTTTATGAACCTGTGCAGATTCATTATTGTTTTTATTCAATACATTATCGATTGATTTAATGATTGGCTCATGATCATAGCCACGCATTAGTTTGCCAATGTATTGTAAATGACGACGATAGGCTTCTGTTTTTTGCTTAATATTTTTGGCTTTTAATACTGCATCGTATAAAAACTCTTCTAGCTCGACTTTATCAAGCTGCGTTTTACTTAATGCAATTAAGCGCATGCCAAGCTCTTGAGCTTCTTCGCTTTCTTTTTTAAATTCTGTTCTGCTGACGTATTCATCGTCATTGTCGTATGGCTGTTTAAAGTGATCTGAATCGCCGACAATTTTCATAGTAATAAACCTCTCATAAATATCGGCGAATAATAGCACTTTCAGGGTGGTGTAGGCCACTGTATAACGGGTTTTCAAGCTTAAGCCGATGAATATTTTTTAAATATGTTAAGGCTGGTCAACCTTTGATGCTTACCATCGTCTTCAGCTTGCCAAAAGAGCAAGCCTGTAGAGACCGATTTATCAACCAGCTTCATAGAATCAATCTGCGAGAATTCAATATGATACTCACTGATTAACTTAAGGTTAGTTTATTTAGCGCCATTGTGGTGGGTAAATCCTTGTTTTGATGGTTATCAATACAGTTTTGAATTTGATATGCTAAGCCTAACAATGGAAACTAAAGAGTAAATTTGTGTCTACCAATAATATTGATACTGAATTAACGGCGTTACAAGATGCCGTTGCTGTCGCATTAGAGCATGCAAAAAAGTTAGGCACGAGTGCGGCTGAAGTTGCCATTAGCAAACAACAAGGTTTGTCGGTTTCAACCCGTGAAAAAGAAGTTGAAACCGTTGAATTTAATAAAGATGGTGCTTTAGGTATTACGGTTTATCGTGATGGTTGTAAGGGCAGTTCTTCAACTTCTGACCTTAGTCCTGAAGCCATTGCCGTTGCCGTTAAAGCCGCTGATGATATTGCCCGTTATACCTCATCAGACCCTTTTAGTGGCCTTGCTGATAAAGCGTTAATGGCGCAAACCATCCGCGATTTAGATTTATACCATCCTCAAGATATTACTCCTGATGAACTAGCTCAATTAGCCATTCGCGCCGAAGAAGCCAGTTTGTCAGTAGACAGTCGGGTGCAGCATTCTGATGGCGCGACCGCTAATGCTCATACTGCAGCCAAGGTCTATGGCAATAGTCACGGATTTTTAAAAGGCTATTGCAGCTCACGCTATAGCTTAAGTTGTGTGGTGATCGGTGAAGAAGACGATGGCAACATGCAGCGTGACTATGATTACACCATTGCACGTAAATATAATGAGTTAATGACGCCTGAGTCAGTGGGGATTTTAGCCGCTAACAAAACGGCTAGTCGTCTCAATGCCCGTAAAATTCCCACGGCTAAACTGCCTGTACTATTTTCGCCTGAAATCGCCACTGGTTTAATGGGTCATTTGATCGGTGCGATAAGTGGTAGCAGTCTGTACCGTAAATCGAGTTTTTTACAAGATTCGATTAATACGCAGCTGTTTCCTGAATGGTTTAACATCGAGGAAAACCCACATCTTATTGGCGCTTTAGCCAGTGCAAATTATGATAGTGAAGGTGTGGCTACCCAGCAGCGTAATATTATCGATGCTGGCCATTTATCCACTTACCTGCTAACCAGTTATTCAGCGCGCAAGTTAGATTTAGTCAATACAGGTCATGCTGGTGGCATTTATAACTGGACCTTAAGTCATAGCGGCCAAACCTTTGATGAATTAGTAAAAGCCATGGGCACAGGTCTTATCGTCACAGAAGTGATGGGCCAAGGTGTCAATATGGTCACAGGCGATTACTCTCGCGGCGCTGCTGGATTTTATGTTGAGAACGGTGAAATTCAGTTCCCAGTAGAAGAAATCACCATTGCAGGCAATTTAAGAGACATGTTCATGGGCATTCAAGGTGTGGCTAAGGATAGAGACTTACGTTCATCTATTCGCACTGGCGGTATCTTACTGAGTGAAATGAAAATAGCCGGTAGCTAAGCGCTGCAGTAATAAGTTTACTGTCTTAACCTTTAAAACACCGACTTGTCGGTGTTTTTTTTGTTTTTGTCAGAGTAATGGAACCCTCTAATTTACATAGTCTTTATGAGCTTTACACTTCTTGACAATCGATTACGCTCAAGCTTAGTCCTATCCATTAATATGTAGTCAAATCGTTAATGGAGTTGTTATGTTTGATAAAAAAATGTGTGGATTAATGATGTTGGGACTGAGCTCCTTAACTCTGATGGGCTGTGATTCTTCTGATAGTGATGATAACAGTGAAACTGATAGTGCTTATATCCAGTTTTATAATGCGTCGGCTAACAGCACAGCCACATCATTGGTGATGGACGAGTATGAATACACTTCGGTGGCGTTTAGCGACAGTATGCCCCGCTATAGTTACGCTACTGGTAGTGTCACCATGGAGATCTATGGTTCAGATGAAAATGGTGATTCAAGCAGTATTTATTCTGAGGACATGGATCTAGATAAAGAAGAGAATCATTTATTTGTCCTTTATGGTGATTATCACTCGCCGGAGCTACTCAAGGTTATTTATGACCGCGCGGATATGGATGACCTCAATAGCGATGAAGATAATGAATACAGTAAAATGCAGGTGCTGGTTGCCAATGTTACTGCAGAGGAAATGGCATTTGATGCTTACATTTCCCTCGACACTGACTCATACGCCGATGCCACTATGATTGGTAGTGTCGATTACCGTGGGGTCACCTCAGAATTGATGCTCGACACTGATGACTATATTGTTTATCTCACCGACAAGGGTACAGATAATGTGGTCTACACCACAAGCAGTATGAGCTTAACCACAGAAACTGTTTATAAATTTATGATTAGAAACAGTTTTGGTTCAGGTGATTTAAAAGTGGTGATCGACAGTGTCGATTCAACCACAACGCCAACGTCTTACACTAACATCGATGCTACTGCAGATTTTCGGGTCTTTAACGGGCTAGAGCAACGTAGTTTAGATGTCGATGTGATCAGTAAAGCTGAGTCGCATTACTTACTGGATATCGCTCCTTTTACTGTAAGCGATTACCAACAAACCGGTTTTAATGATTATGGCGTCAGTGTCACAGATTCAGCCACTGCAGAAATACTGTTAGACAATGTACTAGTGACCTTTAATCAAGATGATGTGCGAACCTTATTGCTATACCAAGATGACACAATTAAAGGCATGGTCATTGAACATGATTTGCGCCCAAGAGCCTTTGAAAGCAACGTTGATATCGTGAATTTATCGCAGGATTATGATGATTTAAGCGTGTATTTTGTTCGCAGCTCGGAGACGATTGAGTCGGCAGAATATAGCATCACGGATTTGGATTTTACCGATCAAGATAGCTTAGTATTACTCCATGATAATTATGAAGTTAATGTGGTTTATGAGTCAGATAACGGTACTAAAACCTTATTATATCAATCTGATTTTATTAGCTTTGACGGTGAAAGTAATTACAGCTTTGTATTAATGCCAGATAGCAGCAGCTCTTTTGGGTATAACTTGGTACAGCTTTAGTTATTGAGAGTCATAAAAACAGTAAATCAATCAAAATGCCGATAAATATTATCGGCATTTTTTTATATTTGAGTCTCGCTGCGAGCTTTAACAGCAATTAATTATGTCATTCAAGTTGCCGTTAACGCCATATTAAACAATCGCTTAAAGGCATTTTTAAAGGCCGTTTGTAAGTCTTGAATATGCTGCTGCGGCAAATGATTAATCATCTGGGCGTATGAGACTGCTTGATGGGCATAGCAAACGAATTTAGCGATATTCCATGCGTCATGTCATTGCTCTATTGAGAGTAAATGGCTCCATTGTGATAAGTACTGATTAACTACAAGCTGTTGTTCATTAGTGGCTTTCATTCGATATAAGTAAGTGCCAGGTTTGCTTTGCCACAGCGGCTTTAGCTGTGGTTATTTAATTGGTTAATTGCTTGGCTAAATCAGCGGTAGTGGGCTGGGTGGAGGGTGACATTATCTTATTCATTGTTATGGGGTTTTGTTTTTAGGGTAGCATGTGTCGCGGTTAAATAAAGGTGTACGTTTAGTTACGATTTATATAGATGTTAAAGTGCTTAATAAACAATTGCTTACCTTGGTTGTAACGAAAAGGCACAACTGTAATGTTGCACTTTAGCTGATATGTTAATTAAATAGGCTCCAATAATAAGATTTATGCTCTTTTTGCTTAAACAGAATGACGTGCAATAAAGCAAAGCCTAGCTTAAACCGAATGAGGTGCAGCTAAGCAAAATTTAGCTTAAACCGAATGACGTATAGCAAAGTAAAATCGTAAATCGTGAATCGTAAATCCTAAGTCCTCAATCTAGAACATTAATAATAAGAGAGAAGCTATGAACACCGCCAGTCGAACAGGCATTCTTGCCGCATTGTTATTTTGCTCTGTTTCCACCGCCGCGATTGCTGAAGAGCCCGTAGCGAGTAAAAAAACAGATTATGACCGTAACATTGCAGTGGATAGCACAGTGGTGACCAACCATAAAACCAAGGTGAACGGCAATAGCTTCTCCTATACCGCAACGGTTGGCACTCAGCCTGTATGGAATAAAAAAGGCGAGGCGGTTGCCACTTTAAGTTATACCTATTATCAGAGAGATAATGTAAAAGATACCGCCAAACGACCGCTGTTAATCTCTTTCAACGGTGGCCCAGGCTCAGCTTCTGTGTGGATGGATATTGGTTATACCGGCCCGCGTGCAATTAATGTTGATGATGAAGGTTACCCGCTACAACCTTATGGGGTGAAAACCAATCCATACTCGATTTTAGATATTGCCGACATTGTTTATGTAAACCCGGTCAATACCGGCTATTCAAGGGTATTAGCTAATAAAGACGGCGAAATGCCAAGCAAAGATGAGCAACAAGAGATGTTCTTTGGGGTTAACGCTGACATCAAATATTTAGCTGAATGGGTCAATACCTTTGTCAGTCGTACTGAACGCTGGCGCTCACCTAAATATCTGATTGGTGAAAGCTATGGCACCACCCGAGTTGCTGGGTTGGCACTCGAGTTACAAAATCGCCAATGGATGTATGTGAATGGGGTTATTTTAGTCTCGCCGACTGACATGGGTATTGAGCGCAAAGGCCCGGTTAAATCAGCTAACCGCTTACCGTATTTCGCAGCAGCGGCTTGGTATCACAAAGCCTTAACTGCTGAACTTCAACAAGCCGACCTTGCTGATTTTTTGCCTGAAGTTGAAGCCTTTACCATTAATGAATATATCCCTGCACTAGCTATGGGCGGCTTTATCGCTCCAGATCATAAACAAAAAATTGCAGAGAAAGTGGCGCTGTATTCAGGCCTCAGTGTTGATGTTATTTTGAAATCAAACCTTGATGTGTCAACTCGATACTTTTGGAAAGAGTTACTGCGTGAGCGTGGGCAAACCATTGGCCGTTTAGACTCACGTTATATTGGCATAGATAAACAAGATGTCGGTGATAGCCCAGACTTTAACGCTGAACTTATGTCTTGGTTACACTCCTTTACCCCTGCAATTAATGCTTACATGCGTGAAGAGCTAAATTACAAAACCGATGTAAAATATTACATGCTGGGTGATGTACACCCGTGGGATCGCACCGAAAATAAAACCGGTGAAAACCTACGTCAGGCGATGGCGCAAAACCCATATTTAAATGTGTTATTTCAAGCGGGTTACTATGACGGCGCGACGAACTACTTCGATGCCAAATATAGCATGTGGCAATTAGATCCGAGCAGCAAAATGAAACAACGCCTTAGCTTTAAAGGCTACCGCAGCGGTCATATGATGTATTTACGTGCCGAAGATTTAAAGCAATCAAATCAAGACTTACGTGAGTTTATTGAGAACAGTTTGCCAAAAGAAGATGCGGCAGCAAAATATTAACTGCTAATGTTTAAAAATAGCAAAGTCGCACTCATTTTAGGTGGCTGAGCTATTGATTAAAGAGGAGCTTCGGCTCCTTTTTCGATATTAAACTCAGCGAAATGAATGCGAATAAATAGCTGTGTGCACAATGCCATTTTAAGATTGTAATTTAACCAATTAGCGATTAAATAGTCCGTTGTAATATGGCTTCAATAAGCATAAGAATAATAAGTTGGAGTGTTAAATGAGAGTAAGCAAGTTATCTGCAATATCGTTAGCCATCACATTGGTTATGAGTATGCAGGCACAGGCCAAAGCCGTAACGACACAAGACGTGACAGCGAATGAGTTTTCATGTGAAGGCAAAACCACTGTTCCTATCTATGAGATCCAAGGCGCTGGTGAGATGAGTCCATTTATCGCTGCAGGCGCGGATGAATCCATTCATGAAGTGACCACTAAAGGTGTGGTTACTGCGCGGGCAGAAAGATTATATAAAGGTTTTTTTATTCAAGATCCCCAAGGTGACGGCTCGCCTTTGACATCTGATGGTATTTTTGTCCATTGGGGAGACACTGCGCCAGCAGAAATTGTCCCGGGGATGCAGATTTGCGTCACTGGTAAAGTACAAGAATATGCAGGCTTTACCCAAATCAATATTGCACAGCAGCAACAATTTCACTTAGGTAACTATGTCGGTGAGTTGCCAGCGACCCCGTTACATATTGCTGATGGTCAATCACTTGCCGAAGCGCTGGAGCGTGTTGAAGGCATGAAAGTGCTATTAGACACTGCAAGTGACATGAAAGTTACCCGTTCATTTAGCCTAGATTATGACTCATATCGCAACAACATGGTGTTATCACATAAAGCGCCACTGATGAAAGCCACGCAGGTTTATGCACCATTATCAGCAGAGGCGATAGCATTGAATCGCGCCAATATCGCCAACCAGCTGGTGGTTGAGTCAGACTATAAAGCTGAACATGGCGAGGTGCCGTATTTCCCAAGCTTTAATGCCGATAACGGCTATATTCGGGTTGGCGATCAGTTGACCAATATTGAAGGTGTGATTGGCTATAGTTATGAGCAATATCGCTTTATGCCAACCAATGACATTAGTGCCAGTGATTTTATTCGCCATCATGATCGCACCGTAGCGCCAGCCATTGCGGCCCAAGGTGACTTACGGGTAGCAAGTTTTAATGTACTGAACTTCTTTAATAGTGAGTTTGGCGGTGATAAAAACCCATTAGGCCACAATCGCGGGGCAAAGCTTGAGTCTGAAATGCTGCTGCAGCGCACAAAAATCGTGAATGCGATGGCGGCGATGAATGCCGATATTATTGGCTTAATGGAAGTTGAAAATAATGGCTTTGGTAAGTTAAGTGCCATTCAAAATCTAGTTGATGCCCTTAATGCCAAGCTGGCACCTGAGCAGGCTTATCAATTTGTTAAAGTCACTGACAATGACGGTTTCATCGGCACTGATGCTATCGCAGTTGGCATATTATATCGACCCGCCGTTGTTGCTTTAGCTGACGCAGCTCAAATAATCGCGACCCCTGAGCAACACGTGGCAGAAGGAGCGCTAACCCGTATCAATGAGGGCGTAACAGAAACAAATCCCGCCTACCATAAATATCAGCGCCACAGCCTAATGCAAAGCTTTAGCATTAATGGTAACAAGCTGACGATTGTGGTTAATCATTTTAAATCTAAAGGCTCAGGCTGTTTAGAAGATTGGTTAAGCTTTAATGAAGATTCAGAGCCTGTAGATTTACAGGGCAAGTGTAATGCCTTTCGCGTTTCTGCTGCTAAAGTGATCGGTGAGTCGGTAACCGGCTTAGACGGTGATGTGCTGGTGATTGGCGATTTAAATGCCTATGGCAAAGAAGATCCGTTAGCAGTACTCACTGACTATGATGCCAGCCTAACTGAACATGTGATAAAAACCGCCTCACACACCAGCTTAAATGGCGCAGAGCATGATGCACAAGGACGTGTGATTGATAAGGGCTATGGGCTAATCAACTTAAACACCCAAGCACATGGGCCTGCTACATACTCGTACAGTTATGGTGGTGAGTTAGGTAATTTAGACCATGCTTTAGGTAATACAAGCTTAGCGGCTCGGCTAGTGGCGATTGAAGACTGGCATATCAATGCGGTTGAATCGAGCTTGTTTGAATACAGTAGCAAATACACCGGCGATTTAGTTAAGTCTGACAATGGCTATTCATCATCAGATCACGATCCGGTGATCATCGCCCTGGCATATCCCGAAGTACAGGATACTAAAGATGCAGATGCTATAATGACAGCCAAAGATGATGGCGGTAGCTTAGGTTACTTAGGCTTATTGCTCTTGTCTGCTTTAGGTTTTCGCCCTAAAGCCTAATCGATGTATTATTTAATAGAAATTATTATCATTTAAAATCGGTGGTGGTTTGTAAATTTTTTGAGCGTATTTTATTGCGCTTTGTGCTTGCTTTACAGGCAATTTACTTTAAATCACCGTGATAAAAAAAACGCCTGTTATAGTGTTGTGCTAGTAATTGCACCATTTAATGGCTGTGTTTTTTGAGTGTTAAAGAGAGTCGAAAAGTTGAATACCGTAACCGCTCCAATGTTAAAAAAGCGAATTGATAGTATCGATATTATGCGCGGCATTGTAATGCTTATCATGCTGCTGGATCATGTTAGAGAGCGGTTTTTCTTTCATGAGCAAGTCACCGATCCGATGACACTGGATAGCACCAGTACCGGATTATTTATAAGCCGATTTGCTGCGCATTTTTGTGCGCCTACTTTTGTGTTTTTAACCGGAGTATCAGCGTGGTTATATAGCCATCCGCAATTTGGCCCACAGCGCTCCGCAAGGTCATTTTTAATCAAGCGTGGCCTGTTTATTATCGCATTAGAGTGCACAGTGATTACGTTTCAGTGGATGGGCAATTACGAGATGATTTGGCTGCAAGTCATGTGGGCAATTGGCATCAGTATGTTGGCGCTAGCGTTATTAATCGGCTTACCAAGATTTTGGCTTGGGCTTATTGGCTTAGTGATCGTATTTGGTCATAACATGCTTACGCCCATTAGCTTCTCGCCAGGGGAGTGGGGTTATACGTTATGGGCCATATTGCATGACCGCGGCAATATCTTAACCAATGACTTTATCGGCATTAGAGCCAGTTATCCGGTACTACCTTGGATTGGGGTGATTTTGTTAGGCTATGTGATAGCACCGATTTACAGTGCAAGCTTTGATGATAACAAACGTCATAACCTGCTCATTGGGCTTGGCTTAAGCTGCTTTGCGATTTTTGCAGTCTTACGCGGTTTTAATATTTACGGCGAAACACTTGATTGGCAGCAAGGTGAAACCCTAGTAATGACATTAAAGTCGGTATTTAACTTAACCAAATATCCACCTTCATTGGACTTTTTACTGGTGACTCTTGGCGGCACATTATTGTGTTTACGGACGCTTGAAAAGCTGAACCCGCGCTATGGTAAAGTGTTATCAACCTTTGGATCAGCGCCAATGTTTTTCTATATTGTGCACTTATATTTATTACTGTTTATGTACCGCTTTGCCGTTAATGTCATTGGGCCTAACTATGGCGATTTATATGGCTTTACCGATATAAGCTGGGTGTGGGCGGTGACGGTGATATTGGCGCTGCTGTTGTACTTTCCAACTAAGTGGTTTAGTCAGTACAAGCATCAAAGTAAACAGGGCTGGATTAAGTATTTCTAGACAATGGCGTTAACCAAAATGTTGTGGTTAATCAGTAGATAGTAAAAAGGCGCATTAAGCGCCTTTTTCGTTTTATGTGTGGATTTAGGATTAGTCGATTAAGTCATATTGCTCGGCTAAAACGTTAATAATATCCGCTTTTGGGTTGTCAGGTAGCGAGATGCTAGTGCCGGTTACCTTTTCTGCCACGCCAGTGTATGTGCGAGAGACATTCATCATCGCATCTAATGGTAAGTCGTTATCACGGGCGAGGGCTTCACGCTCAGGCATTCTATCTTTGTTAAGCAGAATATCGGCATCGTCAAAATGATTGAGCAGAAATTGACGAAAGCCTTCTTTGGAGTTTTCAACAATCTTGCTATCACGATACGCTGCGCCATCCCAAATACGTGACGAGTCTGGTGTGCCCACTTCATCCATGTAAATCAGTTTGGAGTTACCGTCTTTGTCATTGACGTAGCCAAATTCAAATTTAGTATCGACAAACATTTGGTCGTGGGTGGCTAGCGCATCTGAGATGACCTTAAAGCCTTGCTTTAATAATACTTCATATAAGTCGATATCGGCTGGTTTTTCAAAGCCAAAGGCTTGGTAGTTGGCTTCAATATCGGCGCGGCTAATGTTGACATCATCTTGCTCAGGCACACCTGGAATACCGGTTAAAATGCCTTTGGTTGAAGGAGTTATCAATAACTCTGGTAGTTTTTGATCTTTGGTTAACCCTTCAGGCAGTGTGATACCGCAAAATTCGCGTTCGCCTTTGGCATAAGCGCGCCACATTGAACCGGTAATGTATTGACGACAAATCGCTTCAACTTTAATTGGACGCGCTTTTTGCACAATCCATACAAATGGGTGTGGGATATCAAGAATATGGCTATCGGCTAAACCATTTTCAGCAAACAACTTAAACCAATGATTAGAGATAGCGTTAAGTGCCGCCCCTTTACCTGGAATGCCCTGTAAATTACCTTCACCATGAAAAATACAATCAAATGCTGAAATGCGATCGCTGATCACCATTATCGCTAATGGGGTATCAGCTGGCACGTTATAGCCTTTATCGGCAATTAAGCGGCGGCTATCAGCCTCAGTTAACCAATATACACTGCGAACTTTACCGCTGTGTACTGGCTTATCGGTTCGGATCGGCAAATCGTTATTGATAGCGAGAACTGAATCAGCAAGACTCATGGCCAGTATTCCTTAAGAAATTGAGTGTAGGGAGATATCCTTTATTGATAAGGATAGTTAGGTATTTTTATGGCGGCTATTTTACCTGTATTAAGGCAGATTTCCATGCTTATCAGGCGGCTAAACTCTTAATCCTGTATAGCGAATACTGAGGCAAATTAAACTCGCTATTCGCCATTGGCTTTATTGGCATAGCTCTTTAGAATGAATTTTCTGCAGCTTTACCATTAAAGAGCGAATATCTTGTGAGCCATACCCGTTTAGGTCTTATGTTTGTCAGCGTTGCCGTTGTGTTTTGGGGGATATTACCCATAGCGCTTAAGTTATCCGGAGGGTTTATTGATCCGGTTACGTTAACTTGGTTTAGGTTTTTAGTGGCCTTTGTGGTGACCTTTATTCTGCTATGGCGCTTTGGTAATTTGAAGCAATTTAGTCAACTGCAGGGGGGTGATTGGCTAAAGCTTGCTGCTGCAGGTATTTTACTGATGCTCAATTACACCTCTTTTGTGTATTCACTGGATTACTTATCACCAGGTACTGCGCAACTTAACTTTCAAACTGCACCGTTCTTTTTAGCCTTTGGTGGCGCACTGTTTTTTAAAGAGCGGCTCACGGCGGTGCAGCTAAGCTGTTTTGCAGCTCTGGCATTAGGGGTGTTGCTGTTCTTTCACCCAAGCCTTGATGTGTCGGCAGAAAATAGCAGTCAAATTCTATTTGGGGTGCTGATTGTGCAGTTTTCAGTGTTGTCGTGGACGAGTTATGCCTTACTGCAAAAGTCATTGTTTACTAAGCTAACACCCAATAATGTGTTGCTATGTATCTATGGCTTAGGGATCCTTGTGATGGCGCCTTTTAGCGAGTTTAGTCACTTTGGGCTTATGGATAGCAGCCATTGGTTGATCGTCGGTTTTTGTGCCATCAATACCTTAATTGCTTATGGCTGTTTTGGTCAGGCGATGAAGTACTGGCCCACGGCGCAAGTGAGTGCCATGCTCGCGCTGACGCCAGTGCTCAGTTTTAGCGTTAACGCTTTAGTGGTGTATTTAGGCTGGTGGCCTGAGGTGTTTAAGGTTGATGTGATTGATCTGTGGTCGCTGCTGGGGATTGTATTGATTGTTGGCGCTGTGTTTACCATGCAACTATGGCCCTTGTATGTGGGCAACAAGCAAAAGCGGCAAGCCCATGTCGAAGGCGAAAGCGTTTAAGACCAAAGCGTTTATCGCAATAACTTTAGCGTTATTAGTGCTTGTAGGATGAGTTTTATTTCAGCCATAAAAAATGGAGCCACAAGGCTCCATTTTTATGCGTTAAACCAACGTTAGTTGGACTGCAAGTATTTACTCGCTGTCACGTGGCTTACGTGGACGGTCGCTACGAGGGCGGTCACTACGTGGACGATCACCACGAGGGCGGTCGCTACGAGGACGGTCACTACGTGGACGACGTGGTGCTTCAGCTGGGAAAGAGGCATCACTCGCTTCACGAATGTTTAATGCTTTACCACAAACACGTACTTTTCTTAAGTGGCCTAGTACATCTTTTGGCATGCCGTCTGGCAAGTCAATTGAAGTAACTTGATCAAATAATTGAATTTGACCAATGAACTGGCTGTCAATGTTTGCTTCGTTAGCGATGGCGCCAACGATATTACCTACACCAACACCGTTATCACGACCTACATCGATTACGTAACGGCACATTTTAACATCAGGCTTATCTTTCAGGCCTTCAGCGCTACCAAAGCTTGTTGGCAATGGACGGCTGCCGCGTGAATCACGACGAGGACGCTCACGACCAGCGTCGCGAGGACCACGATCATCACGGTCACGTGAATCACGTTGACGCTCTTGAATCGCAGGAAGTTGTAATGGACGCTCAGCCTGTACTTGTTGAAGTAATGCTGCTGCGAGTAAGTCAGTGTCAATTTCAAGCTGCTGACATAACTGAGCCACTGCATTTTTCATGAAATCTAAGTCACCGTTAACGGTTTCTTGGATTTGCTCACCTAAGCGTGATAAACGACGCTCAGCAACAGTTTCAGGGCTAGGTACTTTCATTGGCGAGATACGGCTGTTCGTTGCACGTTCGATAGTGCGAAGCATACGCATTTCACGGTTGGTAACGAAAAGAATTGCCATACCAGTACGACCAGCACGACCTGTACGGCCAATACGGTGTACATAAGCTTCTGAATCATATGGGATATCGTAGTTAACTACGTGACCAATACGTTCAACGTCAAGACCACGGGCCGCAACGTCAGTAGCAATTAGGATGTCTAACTTGCCGCGTTTAAGTTGGTCAACAGCACGTTCACGAGCTTGTTGGTTCATATCACCGTGTAATGGTGAAGATGCATAGCCACGCGCTTCAAGTTTTTCAGCAAGTTCAACACAGCTGTTACGGGTACGTACGAAGATGATAATACCTTCAGTATTTTCAACTTCTAAAACACGTACTAACGCTTCAAGTTTGTTGTGTTGTGATACTTGAACATAACGCTGATCAATTGACTCAACAGTAGTATGGCTAGCAGCAATACTAATGTGAACAGGGTTGTTTAAGTGCTTGTTCGCAACGCGCTTGATTTGCTCTGGCATAGTCGCAGAGAAAAGGGCAAGTTGACTGTCTTTTGGTTTGTGCTCAAGAACCCATTCGATATCATCGATGAAGCCCATTTTTAGCATTTCATCAGCTTCATCAAGAACAAGTGCTTGTAGTGCATCAAGTTTAAGAGTGCCACGACGCATGTGGTCCATTACACGACCTGGCGTACCAACAACAACTTGTGGGCCACGACGTAGCGCACTTAATTGTTGATGCATGCTTTGACCACCATAAATAGGTAGTACATGGAAGCCTTTCATGTGTTTAGCGTAGCTACCAAATGCTTCAGCAACCTGAACAGCAAGTTCACGTGTTGGTGCAAGCACTAGGATTTGAGGAGCATTCAGCTTTTGGTCAACATTACTTAGTAAAGGCAGTGCGAAAGCACCTGTTTTACCTGTACCTGTTTGAGCTTGGCCTAAAATATCTTTACCTTCCATTAAAGGATCGATACTAGCAGACTGAATTGGAGTTGGTTTTTCGTAACCTAGATCGTCAAGGGCACGAAGCAAATTCTCGGATAAACCAAGTTCGCGGAAAGTTCTTTCATCGGATGACATTGAGTTGTAGCCTTGTGGATGCGTACGAAGTTATTGGCATTCGTACTAGAGTTTCACAGACAGAAAATCAACCCCGTGTCGATTTCCCGCGTCAAAGGGGCGATATTATAGCAAGCTTTGGCCTCGTTGACTATCTAATTTTAACAAATAACTAAAATTGGCCTGATTATTGTAGCGCTTACTGAGCGATTAACTAAGTAACTTTTGACGTAATTAAATCAGAAACGGTTATTTTATGGCCGTGATTCATTTAATCCATTTTTTATAGCGGATAAACAAGCCTTTTCGCAAATGCAGTTGCAGTAATCGCCTTAGTGCTCAATTTCTAGCGCTTTACAATGATGCGCTGTTTATCCAGTTTAAGTAGCGTGAATGCCGTTTCAGTGACTGCTGCTAAAAAGTTAATATCGATAGTATCTAAGGTGTCTTCAACAGTGTGATATTGCTTATGGGTTGGCACGCCTAAATAGAGCCAAGGAATACCAGCTTTGTGGAACGGGTAATGATCTGATGCTCGCAGCCAATTAATTTTGAGCATACTGCCATCATTTAGCCTTGAACGACTCTGTCTCACACATAGATTATTATAGTCTTGGAGCTGGTGTTTTATCTGCTTAAATTGAGATACATTTTGCTCCCCTTCAATATAAATGGCTTTGGGTCTAGAAGGGTGGCCAATCATGTCTAAGTTTAGCGACATTTCTAGCTGCATATCTGGCAGTGTTAACAGTTGCTGAACTAGCGCGTATGAGCCAAATAACCCCGGCTCTTCAGCATCGGTGGCAACTAGCATTAAGTTAACCGCCGGATCGCCATCTTGCTGCCATTGCTTTGCAATCGCTAACATTGCAGCAATGCCTGAAGCATTATCATCAGCCCCAGCAAAGACTTTACTGCCACGACTGCCTAAATGGTCATAGTGGGCGGTAATAATGCGCCAGCGCTGGGATGCTTGCTTTGATTTAATCGTGGCAATGAGGTTAATACCCTGTTTATCAGCAAAGTTTTGCCGATAAACAAATGGCAGCATAAATTCTTTTTGCCAAGGTGATAACCCCAGTTCAATAAAGCGCGCACTTAGGTATTGGCGGGTTTTTTCTGCACCTATGGTATTGGTTTTACGGCCAGCCAAATCATCACTGGTTAATATGCGAATATCTTCGATGAGTTGATTTTTATCAGCCCATTGACTGGAAGTGTCATTTCCACAGTTTTGCGAAGCGCAGCCGCTTAGCAAAAAACACAATGCCACTGGCGTCAATCTAATCGACACAGTGAAACAGGGTGGTTTTTGAACATGATATTTTTGCAGAAATGATGCTAATACCGAGGATAAATAAGCCAGAGTATTTTGGTAAAATTCCATTTATATCCCTCTGGCTTGATGAGTAAACTAACTCAATGGTGCGCATACCGCAGCAGGTGTATTCTGTGCAATTACTAACAGTGTAATCGCTATTTGGCTTTAGTGGCCTTCTTTGCTGGAGTTTTCTTCACGCTACTTTTATTGGTGACACCTTTATTAGCGACACCTTTTGGGGCCGCAGCCTTCTTGGTCAATAGCGGCTTTAAAAAGCGTGCAGTATGGGAGGTTTTATGTTTTGCCACCTCTTCAGGGGTTCCGCTTGCCAAAATAGTGCCGCCGCCGGAGCCGCCTTCAGGGCCTAGATCCACTAGCCAATCTGCCGTTTTAATCACATCAAGATTATGCTCAATGACCACTATGGTGTTGCCTTTGGCTTTTAAGCGATGCAGTACATCTAGTAGCAGCTGAATATCAGCAAAGTGCAAGCCTGTAGTGGGCTCATCAAGAATGTATAAGGTTTTGCCGGTATCACGTTTGGATAACTCTTTTGCTAACTTCACTCGTTGAGCTTCACCACCGGACAGTGTTGTCGCACTTTGACCTAAACAAATATACGCCAAGCCTACATCCACTAAGGTTTGCAGTTTTCTTGCGATCGCAGGGATTGGATCAAAGAAAACACGCGCTTCTTCAATGGTCATTTGCAGCACTTCGTGAATATTTTTGCCCTTGTATTTAACATCTAAGGTTTCGCGGTTATAGCGTTTACCTTTACAGGAATCACAAGGCACATACACATCTGGTAAAAAGTGCATCTCAACCTTTATTAAGCCATCACCCTGACAGGCTTCACAGCGGCCACCTTTAACGTTAAAAGAGAAGCGACCCGGTAAGTAACCGCGGCTTCGAGACTCTTGAGTTGCAGCAAATAATTCACGAATAGGGGTAAATATGCCGGTGTAAGTAGCAGGATTTGAACGCGGTGTTCGCCCGATTGGGCTTTGATCAATATCAACCACCTTATCGCATTGCTCCATGCCGGTAATGCTTTTATGGGCTGCAGGCTCATCAATGGTAGCGCCGTTTAGCATTCTGTGGGCAATTTTATAAAAGGTGTCGTTAATTAAGGTTGATTTACCCGAACCTGATACCCCAGTAATACAGGTAAATAAACCAATAGGAATGGTTAAGTCGACATTTTTAAGGTTATTACCAGTGGCGCCGCATAGCTCAATGACTTTTTTCGGATCCATTGGGGTGCGTTTATCACTAATGTGGATTTGCTTGGTGCCAGAAATATATTGGCCAGTGACAGACTCTTTACAGTCGAGAATGGCCTGCAGAGGCCCAGAGCAAATGATTTCGCCGCCGTGAACGCCTGCGCCGGGGCCAATATCAATCACATGATCAGCCATGCGAATTGCGTCTTCATCATGCTCAACCACAATCACGGTATTACCGAGATCACGCAGGTGTATTAGCGTTTGCAGTAAACGTTCGTTATCGCGCTGATGCAAGCCAATTGAAGGTTCATCCAGCACGTACATTACGCCCACAAGGCCGGCACCAATTTGACTGGCTAAGCGAATACGCTGGGCTTCACCCCCTGATAAAGTATCTGCTGAGCGGTCTAAGCTTAGGTAGTTAAGGCCGACATTGACCAAGAAGCCTAAACGATCGCCAACTTCTTTAAGAATTTTTTCAGCGATCTGCGCTTTTTGCCCTTCGAATTTAATCTCAGTGAAATAGATCATGGCTTCACCGATGGACCACTGAGTCAGCTGCGGTAAGTTTAACTCGCCAATAAATACGTTACGGGCTTCTTCACGCAAACGCGAGCCGTCACAGCTTTTACAGGATTGGGTATTAATAAACTTTGATAGCTCTTCACGTACCGAGTTACTTTCAGTTTCGCGGTAGCGGCGATCCATATTATTGAGGATCCCCTCAAATGGATGATTACGAATAACCACATCACCACGATCGTTAATGTACTTAAAGGCAATGTTTTGCTTACCTGAGCCAGATAGAATAATTTTTTGTACTTTAGCGCTTAACTGCTCAAAGGGGGTTTCGACATCAAATTTATAATGTTCAGCTAAGGAGCTGAGCATTTGAAAGTAATAGAAATTACGTTTATCCCAGCCTCTAATCGCCCCGCCTGCTAATGACAGCTCGCTATTGGCAATCACTCTTTCTGCATCAAAGTACTGCTGCACACCTAAACCATCACAGGTTTGACAAGCGCCAGCGGGATTATTGAATGAGAAAATACGTGGCTCAAGCTCTGCCATGGAGTAGCCACAATATGGACAGGCAAAGTTAGCCGAGAACATCAACTCGTCTGCTTCTCCGGCCATGTCGGCAATAATAGCAATACCGCCTGATAACTCTAACGTCGTTTCAAAAGACTCTGCTAAGCGCTGCTTTAAATCATCACGCACTTTAAAGCGATCAACCACCACTTCAATGGTGTGTTTAACATGTAGCTCAAGGGTTGGCGGATCGGATAAATCACAAACCTCACCGTCAATTCTGGCGCGCACATAACCTTGAGCAGCCAAACTTTCGAGTAATTTTACATGTTCACCTTTACGGGCTTTGACCACGGGAGCTAATAGCATTTGGCGACTGCCTTCAGGCAGTTCCAATACTTTATCTACCATTTGGCTGACCGTTTGCGCGGTTAATGCTTGGCCGTGGGTTGGGCAGCGCGGCTCACCAACACGGGCAAACAGCAGTCTAAGATAATCATAAATCTCAGTGATGGTACCCACGGTTGAGCGTGGATTATGGGATGTGGATTTTTGCTCAATTGAAATTGCAGGACTTAAGCCTTCGATATGATCCACATCAGGCTTTTCCATCAAACTTAAAAACTGGCGCGCATAGGCTGATAGTGACTCAACATAACGGCGCTGGCCTTCGGCATATAAGGTATCAAAGGCTAACGATGACTTACCTGAGCCAGATAAACCTGTGATGACAATAAGTTTGTCTCGGGGGATGGTTAAATCAAAGTTTTTAAGATTGTGGGTTCGTGCACCGCGAATTTCAATGGTATCCATTCATCACTCTAGAGGTTGTTTTAGCTACCTTGTCAAAGTAGCAAAATTTGAGTTAGCTTAGTAAATAGCCGTTAGTGTATCGTTAATTAACTCGCTTATACAGTGTTTTATACAGTGTTGGTGACACTAAATGTACCCAGGGAGCCAGACTAATAGCGGCTGAAACCATAAAAAAACGACTGGGATATAAAACACATTATAACCTGTTTGTTTAACCTTATTAACAAATACGACAAACAGTTGCCTATTGGTTCATTATTCCTTTTGAGCTAAATTAGAACGCTGTGATAATATGCGCAACTCGCATTTTTCTATAGATACACAATTTAAGGGCAACTGAATGGCCAACAATGGATTATCAGGCATTGAGAAGAAAGTCGCGTTTTCGTTAGCCAGCGTGTTTGGTTTACGAATGATGGGCTTATTCATGATCATGCCCGTATTCGCGCTTTACGGCCAACATTTAGAGGGTTTTTCACCTCTATGGGTGGGTATCGCTATCGGTGCTTATGGCTTGACCCAAGCGGTGTTACAAATTCCCATGGGCATGTTGTCAGATAAATATGGCCGTAAGCCGATTATTTTGGCTGGGCTGGTGGTGTTTGCTATAGGTAGCGTGGTTGCTGCAATGTCAGATCATATTTATGGGGTTGTGCTTGGCCGAGCCATTCAAGGGATGGGTGCTATTGCCGCTGCAGTGTTAGCGCTGGCCGCCGATTTAACCCGCGATGAGCAACGCACTAAAGTGATGGCTATTATTGGCATGTGTATTGGTTTCTCGTTTGCATTGTCATTGCTTGCAGGGCCGATAGTGGCCCAATATGCAGGTTTAGAAGGGCTATTCTTTTTAACCGCTATCTTAGCGGTAGTGGGCATGATCATTGTGCAGGTGTTGGTACCTAACCCAGTCTCACAAGCGCCCAAAGGCGATACTGTTGCTACGCCCACTAAATTAAAGCGTATGTTAATGGACCCGCAACTGTTCAGACTCGATGCAGGGATTTTTATTTTGCATTTAGTGCTTACTGCCGTATTTGTGGCCTTGCCATTAGATTTAGTGGATGCAGGTTTAGTAAAAGAAAAACACTGGATGCTGTATTTCCCTGCCTTTATCGGCGCGTTTTTCTTAATGGTGCCGTTAATTATTATTGGTGTTAAACGTAACAACACTAAAACCATGTTCCAAATATCACTAATGATCATGATGCTGGCATTGGCAGCTATGGGATCTTATGCTGATAACCTCTGGGTATTAAGTGCCGCTGTGGTGTTATTTTTCACTGGTTTTAATTATCTTGAGGCGTCATTGCCTAGTTTAATTGCTAAATTTTGTCCGGTGGGCGATAAAGGCTCAGCTATGGGCGTTTATTCCACTAGCCAATTTTTAGGGGCATTTTGTGGCGGTATGCTAGGTGGCGGAGCTTATCAGCTGGTTGGCGCTGCAGGGGTATTTTATGTGGCACTTGGACTGATGTTTATTTGGTTATTATTAACCATAGGCATGGAAAAACCCGTACTGCTAAAAAGCTATACCCTTGAGGCACAAGTTAAAGATAGAAATCAGGCGAAAGACATGGCAACCCAGCTATCACAGCTATCTGGGGTAGCAGAAGCCATTGTCGTCATGGAAGAGAGAGCAGCTTATTTGAAAGTTGATGATCAATTCGATTTGAGTGAAGCGCGAGCTGTGTTAGGCTCTGTCAATTAGATCGTTTTGATCGCTCAGTTTTGTAATTTAGATTAGATAATAGATAAAATCGCAGGAGATTTTCGATGGCCAGTCGTGGTGTAAATAAAGTAATTTTGGTTGGTAATTTAGGTAAAGATCCTGAAGTTCGTTACATGCCAAACGGTAATGCCGTAGCCAACTTTACTGTAGCTACAAGTGAAACTTGGAAAGACCAACAGGGTCAGCAGCAAGAGCGCACCGAGTGGCACAATATCGTCATGTACCGTCGTTTAGCTGAAGTTGCTGGCGAATACCTAAAGAAAGGTTCTAAAGTTTATTTAGAAGGCAAATTGCAAACCAGTAAATGGCAAGATCAGACTACAGGTCAAGATCGCTATAAAACTGAAATCAATGCGATGGAAATGCAAATGCTTGATAGCCGCGGTCAAGGTGGTGGTCAGCAAGGTGGCATGAACCAAGGTTACGGTAACGCGCCGCAACAAAGTGCTCCTCAGCAAGCTCAAGGTGGTTATGGTCAGCAGCAACAAGCTCAAGGTGGTTTCCAACAACCAGCTCAAGCGCAAAAGCCTGCTTACACGCCTAAGCCTCAAGCGCCAGCTCAGCAGCCTGCCCAACAAGCACAAGGTGGCTTCCAACAAGCGCCAGCTCACCAACCTGCACAAGGTGGATATCAGCAAGCTGCTCCTGCGCAGCAGCAAGGTGGTTTTCAACAACCAGCTCCAGCACAGCGCCCAGCG
This sequence comes from Shewanella sp. 10N.286.52.B9, assembly GCF_002873635.1. Classification (NCBI taxonomy): domain Bacteria; kingdom Pseudomonadati; phylum Pseudomonadota; class Gammaproteobacteria; order Alteromonadales; family Shewanellaceae; genus Shewanella; species Shewanella sp. 10N.286.52.B9. Next base: position 52,471 of record NZ_MCTY01000170.1, on the reverse strand, counting down.
CCAACGCCACAGCCACAAAATACTACACCTGATTTAGGCGGTGATTGGGATGATGATATCCCGTTCTAGATCACGTTAAATGCAAAAGTGTTAAATTAAACACGTATTTTACGAATTATTATGAGGAACCCAGCATTTTTGCTGGGTTTTTTATTGGCTGCGATAGCTATTTAGAGGTGACGAGTCACGATCTTGAGTGATCAACTGGCATTGTTAACCATGCCTTTTAAGACAATATTGTTATAGGTGACAAAGCCAATAATATTGCCTTGTTCAATGACAGGAGCTTTGTTGATCTGGAATTGATCAAATAAGCGGGCGGTATAGCGAATATCCATATCTGGGCATACTGACATCACAGGCTTTATCATGATTTCATAAACATTAACCCGCTCTGGTGACTTATCAGTGGCTAATACTTTTCTGGCAATATCACTGAGTAACAATATGCCGTATTCATCATGCTCATGGCGTTTGTTAATCACTAAAATAGTGACGTTTTTTGCCATCGCAATATTAATGGCTTCACTGACGGTAAGTAGGCCATCAATCATGGCGTAATCATTCATCAAAATATCACGGTTTTTTATTGGCGTTGATGGTTTCATATTTGATCCTTTATATCATCAGTGAGTTTTGCAACTTGGTGAGCAACACCAACGGCATCTTCAACATCAATTTGAATTGCTATTCCTTGACCTGGGTGAGTATTAAAGCCGCCCACCTCACAGATCGTTTCTAAAATATGTCGGCTCATATGCTCTTCAACTAGCCATAAAATGACGTCCCGTTGTACATCTAAGCCTAGCCCCATGAAGGTTTTCTTTTTAGTTAGTCCTTCACCGCGAGCATGGTTAATTACAGTGGCACCTGTGGCACCAGCTTCTCTGGCGGCATCCAGTACCGCTTCAGTACTAATATCATCAACAAAAGCGACAATTAATTTAAATCGCATGGGTTACTCCTTGGCGGATTTTCGTTGGTCAACAAAGGCTACGATTTGGGCGTAGCTCATGACGGCAATGATTGGAAATAAGCTAGCAAAGGCAATTAAGCCAAAACCATCAATAAGGGGATTGCGGCCTTCAACATTAGATGCAAGCCCTAAACCGAGTGCGGCCACGAGGGGCACAGTCACGGTAGAAGTGGTGACGCCGCCGGAATCATAAGCTAAAGGAATAATCGATTTCGGCGCGAAAAATGTTTGAATTACAACTACCACATAGCCAGCCATGATGTAGTAGTGAATAGGATCACCAACCACAATACGAAAACAACCTAGTGAGATCCCAAAAGCGACCCCAATGGCCACAGAAATTCTCAAGCCTTGAATACTAATGGTGCCACCAGAGACTTCATTGGCTTTTATCGCCACCGCAATTAATGACGGCTCAGCAATGGTGGTACTAAAGCCAATGGCAGCTGCAAACACATAAACCCACAGGTAATCTTGCCAAATGAACGGTCCAGCGGAGCCATCAGGGTGCAAAATACTGGGGGAGGTGAGTTGATCCGCTAAGTTTTCACCAATGGGAAATAGCGCTAACTCTAAGCCGACCAGGAAAAAGCTTAAGCCTAAGATCACATACACAAAACCTAAGACCACGGTTTTCCAATTGGCAATGGGACGCTTGAGTACACCCAGTTGAAAGCCAAATAAAATTGTCGCAATTGGCACCACATCACGCATGGTAAGCAGTAAGGTTGCCAATAGCTGGTTAATCCACTCCATAATACTCCTTGTAGGCGCAGCTTTGATTTATTACAACGTCAGCTAAAACAGGGCTGTTGCGGAATGTCATTACAGGATCATCCCGTAAAGCAGTACAAAAATAACTGGGGTTAAACTGGCAAAGGCAATCAGCCCAAAGCCATCAAGCATGGGATTACGTCCTTTAATCACAGTGGCTAAGCCAACGCCGAGAGCCGTTACCAGCGGTACAGTAATGGTTGACGTGGTGACGCCACCAGAGTCATAGGCGATACCAATAATATTCTCAGGGGCAAAGCTGGTGAGCACCATCACTATGATGTAGCCGCCAATGATCAAATAATGAATTGGCCAGCCTTTTACAATGCGAATAACCCCTAATAAAATCGCTAAACCTACTGACACCGCTACGGTTAATCTCAGTCCCATCGCATAGCTGTCCATGGCAGCCTCAGTGGCCTTGATGGCGCCACCATCTGCTGCAACTTGGGCTGCTTCAGCGGCGACAGCGGTTAAGGCGGGTTCTGCTAAGGTGGTGCCAAAACCTAATGAAAAGGAGAAGGTCACCAGCCAGAAGGTACTGCCTTTACGGGCGAGTGCGTGTGCCAATGATTCACCAATGGGGAATAAGCCCATTTCTAAACCAAAGACAAAAAAGGTTAGCCCAAGAACAATAAATACTAAGCCTACAAGAATGGAAAATAAGTTATCGGGTGCTTGTTGGAGGATAAATATTTCAAAGAAACTCACCACGACTATGATGGGAATAAGATCTTTAAAACTGCCGAGCATGGATTGTAAAAGCTTAACTAACCCTGTCATTCCTTCTCCTTTGATTGCTAAATACTAACCGCCAAACAGCGTGTTAACTTGCTAGCCTAAAAGGTTTATTTATTGTTTTTAGCTAGTTCCAGTTTGCCTGTTTATAGTTGTAAGGCAACATTAAATTAACACAAGTTACAATATCTTTGAGCTAGATCAATTTGTCTAAAAAAGATCCTAGTAGGAGAGGATTAAAGAGGGACTTTTTAAGGGTTATAAACTTTTTTAAGGCTAAAGAGTTTCTTTTCTACCAATAAAAAAGAGACCATATAGTCTCTTTTGTCAGCGATTAATATGTCAGTGTTGCGTGCTGCATAAGGCCTAGCAGATCCACTTAGGCTACATCTGTGTCTAATGGTAAGTGTTGCCACTCGTCATCGGCGCTTATGTGTAGCACTTTGATCTGTTTATTGTGCTCGACATTAATATTGCTCAATTGGTTAGGACATAATGTTAGCTGATTGGCGATTTTGATGTAAAAGCCCACCGTAGTTGGATCGTTGCCGATAACGCTTTTTGCTAGCGTGGTTTGTTGGTAAAGCCATAGGTAGTCACCTTTGATTTCACAATTTAGGTATTCAAGCTGCAATAATTGCTGATTGTTATCTGCAATGTGAAAGTTTGTCTGCACGTAGTCAGCAAATGCTTGCCTACTTTGTGGCTTGTTGACTAAATCACTATCAGTCCCAATGACGCGTTTCGCTGTTTGCTGGGCATCAGCTAAATAAAAGCAGTGTTGAATGGCTAAATTGCCGTTTTTGGCATTAAACAGCACATTGGTATAGCTTTCTTTTTTTCTATTAGCAGAAGCCTGAAAATTAAATAATAACAAGCCTGCAAGGGTGATAAACCATATTAGAGCAATAATTATCCAAAACATTATTATATTCCTTTATTGCTAGCTGTTTAAAAAGCAGTGTTGAGCTGCTGCATGATTTGAGCCTGTTGGTAATTAATAAATATTGATACGCGGAAAATAAGCTGGCATTAACAGCAAATACTAATTAAATACCATAGGTCAATATATAGTATTAGTAAAATCTATTATCAAAGTTTTTAATGTTAAATAGGAGGTTAGGCACAGCTTGAACGCGGTTATCGCGAATTGATTATCTGACTATGATTGAGGCTCATGGCCGGTATTGACTCGGGCTAATATAAGCTGAATGCTTATTGGTGAATGTCTAAATATATGGTTTATAAAGTATGTTGTTTAAATGGCTTTGGTTAAATTTAATCATTAAAGGCCTAATGGCGGCATATTTTCAGGTGCTTTAATTTGGTATTTATCTAAAATTTGTTGAAACTCACCAGAGCGCTTTAATTTAGCAATACCTTGAGCATACACATCTGCGATACGGCTTTGATTAGGATTAAAGCCTACATATAAAGGCGTTGGCTCACCATATGAACCGGCGTATTTGATTTGATTAGCTACATCATTTTTGTATGCAGTATATTCAATAGCGACTTTATTACCCAGTATCACATCAAATCGGCCATTTACGAGGCGCTTAATGTTCAACATCATGGGTTGCTCTCCCGTGGCGGCGTAAAAGTCGGTTGAACGGCTAATTTTATCATTGAGCTGCTCGCCGTAGTCATAACCTCCGATAATCCCCACTAGCGCACCATCAAGACTGTCTAATTGCTGAAATGACCATGAAGCGTCTGCGCGAGTATAAAAATCCGTGCTGGTATAGCCAACAATCAGTGTGTCGGTATATAAATTAAATTGTTCAATATGGGTTGGTGTAACTGCAAGAATGGCATCGATATTACCAATTTTAACTTCCTTTAAAGCGCGATTAAAAGGTACCGCAATAAAATGCACCTGTTGATCCATGACTTCAAATGAGCGCCGAGTCAGTTCAGTGACATAACCGGTGTGATCTTGGCAAATATAAGGGCACCAAATATCCGATGCGATCAATACAGGCTTGGCTGCAAGGGATGAAGAAACCAGTAGTAGTAGAGAGATAATATATTTCACGGTAGTGTTGGCCTCAATAGAATAAGTGCTAATGGCGCAGCCTTACTTAGCTAGTTTTCACCGCACTATGCTCCGCTATTAAACCTAGTGCTTGCTTAAATTCAGTTAGTTGAATTAAATCTAGCCACTTTCAGTAAATATAGTAACCTAAAACGACAGTTTGCTAGCGAAAAGTTAATTTTTTTGTGACGCAATAAATAATATGGACGGGCCAAATGATCGTAAACAGCATAAAGCATGTGATTTACAATGAAACGGGCGCAGCTGAAGTGATGCGCTTTAACCATTCAGCATTACCTAGGCTTAAAGCTGGGCAAGTGATCATAAAAGTACATGCTGCAGGGGTTAATGGCCCAGACATTAAGCAGCGAGAAGGCGCATATCCGCCGCCAAAAGGTGCTAGCCCGATATTAGGCTTGGAAGTGGCAGGGGAAGTCATTGCAATGGCTAAAGATGTCACGCAATGGCAAATCGGCGACAAGATCTGTGCCTTAGTGCCTGGCGGTGGCTATGCAGAGCAAGTGATCACTTACGCCTCACATTGCTTACCGCTCCCCAAAGGCTACAGCTTTGTACAAGCGGCGGCCTTACCGGAAACCTGTTTCACGGTTTGGGGAAACTTGGTTAATCGCGCCAAGCTTAAAGCCGGTGAAACAGTGCTGATCCACGGCGCCTCTGGCGGTATTGGCACCACCGCCATACAAGTTGCCAAAGCCCTAGGCGCTAAAGTGTTTGTTACCTCAGGTAGCGATGAAAAATGCCAATATTGTCTCGACCAAGGGGCGAGTATGGCGGTTAATTACCATAAAGATGATTTTGTTGAGCCTATCCTTGCAGCAACACAAGCTGAAGGGGTCAATGTGGTGCTAGATATTGCGGGTGGTGATTTCATCAACCGCAATTTAAAGGTATTGGCTTTTGATGGCCGCATGGTGTCAGTGGCAACCCAGCGCGGCGCTAAAGCAGAAGTGAATATTTTTAGCATTATGGCCAAACGCATTCAATGGACTGGCTCAACGCTTAGGCCGCAAAGTGTCGAGGCTAAGGCTGACATCGCCGCTGGATTATTAGCACAGCTATGGCCATTACTGGATGCTAAACAAGTGCAGATCCGGGTTGATAAAGTGTTCCCGTTTGATGAGGTCGTAAAAGCGCATCAATATATGGAGTCAGGTCAGCATAGAGGCAAGATTATTCTGCAGCTAGGCGAAGCCTAAACCTAAATGAGCAAAACCTAAACAAGTAAGATGTAAACAAACAAGACCTAAGCAAGAATTAGGCAATAGTAAGGCATCAAATTCAAAACAGTCTTTTTATCATAGCTGACTTGAAGGCTGTCATATTTGAACTAAATTAGAGCTTGCAGCGCCGCTAAATTACACTGGGTGCATAACACCTTGGGAAAATCATAACTCAGATGATTTGCAGCATAAGACGATGGCGATATGGCACTGGCAAAAAATGGCAAAAATATAAAAAACTTCATTAATAATATATTGATTTTTTCATAAGTTTTTGATTAATTATCCTCAATAATCATGCGCGTTGCGTAGAGGTTAGTAAATAAACTGTGTGCTGCTAAAATGCACATTTTTTAGGTATGTGTTGATTTAAGGGCATTAGCATATATGTATAACACTGCAAAAAAACAAGTTTGGTATGGTGAGCTTCGTACTCCACGTGGCACCTCAATTGTCGTCCATGACAACCGACTCCCCGATGCGTCTCCCGGTCGAATCTACTTATTTAATGTTAGTCGTAACACGATTGGCGAGTACGTAGAGGATATCGTTAAGGTTAACCTGCATGAGCTGGAACCCCAGCAGTTAACAGCCGCCAAAGCTGAGCATGAAGCAGCATGGCTTGCTGCTAGAGCTGAGTTTATGGCAAAACATGAAGCGCATATCGAATTATCTTCAGTGCCAGACTCTGCGCCAGCCTCAAAAGCCAAAAAAGTTGCAGCGGTGGATGAGATTATCGATGTCGATGACAGTGAAATGGAATTTGAAGATGCTGATGCCGACTTCGGTATCAGTGATGACAGTGACGATTAGCATAAAGCGCTAAAGACAAAAAATGGAGCATGATAATAAATCATAGCTCCATTTTTATTGGCTGTTTATTAGTAAATCAATCGCTCAACAGTAATCGCTTAGGCTTAAATTACCCCAAACTCGTAACGGCTCACATGGCGATAAACTTGTCCTGGCTCTATCCAAGGCTTACCGGGTAAATCGGCTTGATTAGGTGAGTCTGGCAGCATTTGTGGTTCAATACATACCGCTTGGTGAGACTGGTAAATACGGCCGTCAAAGCCTTTTACGCCTTCAAGGAAGTTAGCGCCATACAGTTGCACCCCAGGTTGATTGGTGTAAATCGTCATGGTGCGGCCAGTTTTAGGGCTTGAAAGACAACCAAATCGACAGACTTGCTCAGCATTGTTAAGCACATAACAATGATCAAAACCATTGGTGGCAGCAAGAGCAGGTCGATGAGTTTGCACAGCAAATGCAGTGGCTTGGGCTAAATCTAAATCGCTGCCAGTGGTCGCAGCAATTGAAGTTGGAATACCCACTTCATTCATTGGCAAATATTGCTTGGCATCCACTTGGATCAAATGCGCTGCATTAGTTAAGCTATCAGCGCCTTCTAAATTAAAATAACTGTGCTGGGTGAGGCTAATAGGGCAGGCCTTATCGACACTTGCTTGCATTTCAATGAGTAAACTATTGTCAGCCAAGCGATAATCTAATTGCACCGTACAATTACCCGGAAAGCCCATATCACCATCTGGGCTATCAAGGGTTAATCTCACCCCGTCTTCAAGGGCTTGCATATGCCAATGCTTTAAATGAAAACCTTCAGCGCCACCGTGTAAGCAATTGGTCGCTTGGTTTATATCGAGCTGATAGTGGTTGCCTTGATACTGCAACTGACCATTAGCAATGCGGTTAGAGTATCGCCCTGCAATGGCGCCTAAATAAGCCGGCTGGTTTAAATAATCGCTGACGCTATCACAGCCTAAAACGATGTTATCTCGCTGGCCTTGGTTATCTTCAGTCCATAAGGCGTTTATAATTCCCCCTAGACTTAACACTTCAATAGCAACCTTGCCGTTGTCGACTCGAATACGTTCTACCCATCCTCCGCGAGGATCTTGCCATGGTTCAAGTGTGGTGATTTGTAACATTAATGCCTCTTATAGCAATAGAATTGCTTATTCAATTCTGCCTGCGCCGCCACTGGCAGAGCATAAATAGATAATTGGTTCTAAGGATGTTTGTTGTGGATATAGCTGCTCAACGGCATTGACCACAGCATCGGTTAGCTCATGATCAATAAGCGCTACCACGCAACCATCACTCATTCTTACGCCGCCTTTGGTGCCAATGATATCTTTAATTATTTTCACTAAGGCATCAATCTCAGGGGTGCTGATGTCAAAATCATCGCGCATGGATTGTTGTGATTGGGCCATTAATTGGCCGAAACGGGCAGTATCTTGTTGCTCTAGAGCGCGGGCGGCATTCACAGTGCGTTGGTTTTCAGTTAATACATGCTTAGCTCGATGATAAAGTTCATCACCTAAGCTAGCTTTCGCGCTGTTTAGCTGGCCAAGGCTGACTTCCCTTAGTGACTCAACTCCAAGCAATTCATTAATCTGATGACATTGCAGTTTACGGGCATCAAAGCGGTCAATTAACAGCTGGCGATCGATGCTAGGATCGACAATCAGCAAACTTAAGCTGTCAGGAATCGCTATTGCGCGGCCGTCTAACTCTAAGCAGTCAATCAATAAGGCGTGATCGGCCACCGCCAGTGCGCTAATGGTTTGATCCATAATGCCAGATTCTGACTTTATGAACCTGTGCTCTCCACGTTGGGCAATTTGTGCAATGGCTAATGGCGATAAATGCAGTTGGCTGGCGTAGCTAATGGCAGTGCCAAAGGCCACCTCAAGAGCTGCTGATGACGACATGCCTGCGCCCAGTGGCACATTGCCGACAATGGCAATATCCATGCCTTTAGCTTTAAGCCCAGATTGAGCCATTGAGGCGGTAAAGCCTTTTAGGTAATTTCCCCAACTGCCTTTATCTTCAATGGCGTTTTCTTCACCAAAACGCCATTGTTCGATTTGCCCAGCAAAGGCATCAGTCACGGCTCTAAAGGTGTTATCACTACGATGTTTAACCGCAATAACAGTGTGAAAATTAATTGCAGCGGGTAAAACGAATCCTTCGTTATAATCCGTGTGTTCGCCAATAATATTGACACGACCTGGTGCTTGATACAGGTCGTCAGCCGTAGTTCCAAATGTTTGTACAAACAACTTCATGGCTTTTTGAGCAGGATTTGACATACAGTTACAGTTCCAAAGAATGTCGAGTTACGAAGTTACCTAAGCGGTATAAAAGTATTAAATTTTAAATTGATAATGTGATTTATATCACGACTTGCCAGTGGCTGTAACTACTGAAAACTCGATTGATACAATTTGCAGCTTAAGAGTAGTCGGTTTTGTGGAAATAACAGTAATTTCAATGCCTTTGTACTACTAAAGAGGTATGTTAATGTAAGGGTTTACGTTGACTGTTTTATTGGCAGAACAAATTTGAGGTATAAACTGGCTTTATAACCACCCAAATAGCGACGCTGGCTAACCTTGGCTGATTGATAAAAAAGCGCATTTTAAACAATAAAAAAGCGCCTTAATGTTAATAAGGCGCTTATCGGTTTAGCATAGCGAATAGAGGATATCGCTAACTATTTACGCTTATGGCTTGCTCAAGTTAGGGGTGATTTCAGTGGCTGCGCTGGCTTTATCAACGCTCGCTTCTGATTCTTCCTCTGTGTTTGGCTCAAGTAATTCATGAATAACATTGTCCACAAAACCAGCACCTGCAGCTTCGTAAAGGTTATAAACGCTGTTAACCCCTTGCTCTTTCAGTGACTCTGCATCTTCAGAATATTGCACAATGGCGCTGATCTTACCTTGGTAATCGAGCTTTTTAAGTTGCTCTACCGCAAACATATTACCAATATGGTGTGGCATGGCTAATAGCACCAATTCAAGCCCCGGTGCCCGCTCAAGCTTTTCCCAAAAATCGGTATCGCTAGCATCGCCTTGCACCACATTGCGGCCTTCAGAGCGATGAAAATCCACCAGTTCTTGCTTGTGTTCAATCCCCAGTATTTCGCCTGAGTATTTAGCGCGCAGCTCATCGTAAGCACCTGAGCCAATCCGGCCCATCCCTAAAATCAAAAAGCGCGGATTACCCACAGGAATTTGTCTATCCTCAGGGTGTAGCGGGTGTTTTTCAAGGGTGATAAAGGTTTTATGGTAGCGCTGATAGAACTTGTTGACCGCCGCATTAAGGGGCGCAGCAATTAAGAAACTGATGCTCAAGGCTACTGCTAAAATGATTAACCACTCGGCAGGTAACCAGCCTTTTGATGCGGCTACCGCAGCAACAATCAAGCCAAACTCACTGTAGTTACCTAGATTGAATGAGGCAAATAGCGAGGTACGAGAACGCAACTTAAAGCGGGTCAATAATATAAAGAACAGCATGATTTTAAACGGCACTAATAGCACCAGTAACCCAGCTAGGCCCACATCGGCAATGGTTGGCAAACCATTTAAACCAATGGTTAAGAAAAACGCGACTAAAAACAGCTCTTTAAAGTAGTAAATTGATTTAGAAAGCTCGGACGCTTTAGCGTGGCCTGCCAGTAAAATACCAATAATCAATGCGCCTAGATCCGGCTTTAAGCCAACGGCTTCAAACAGCCAAGCGCCCATGACTAATGCCATAGTCAGGCCAAATAAAATCAACATTTCGCCGTGGCCAACGCGGTCGAATATTTTATAAATTAGTGGTTTAACTAGTGGTAACAGCAATAAACCTAAGGCGTAAATGGAGGGGAAATCACCCTTTGAAATGGTGAGGAATAGCACTGCGAAGATATCTTGCATAATCAAGATACCAATGGCGATACGGCCATACAAGGCTTGGCTATCACCGTTTTCATCCAGCACTTTGACGGCAAATACGGTACTTGAAAAACTTAAGGCAAAGCTCAGTAGTAACAGCTGATCAATATCTAAATCAACTAGCCTGTCTAGCCCTACTAATCCCAGCAATTTTAAGATGGGTAAAAAGAATAATATCGAGCCAATTAAGTGCAAACTGGAACTGGCCCACACCTCAGATTTGAGTAAACTTTTGACATCTAATTTAAGCCCAATAGCAAACAGCAGTAACATGACGCCGAGGTCAGCTAGTTCCTGCAGCAGTGGCAAGCTTTCATCTTGGATCCCAAAAATAAACAGTAAAAAACCTGCTGCAAGATAACCAATTAGTGGTGGTAAACCGACTCGACTAACAAGCATGCCACATAATAGCGTAACAATGAGAATTGCGGGTTCCATAAGGCCTTATTCGATTTGTTGAAACTAGGTTGTAGGTAAGTAGATTGTATAAGAAAAGAATCAACTTGGTATTAAAAAATAGCTCAGGATTAAAAAAATGGCCAATCTAATAAATAAATTGACCATTTTCAATATCTTAGTTGAGAATAAATTTATTTATTCAGCAATAAATCCAAGTGCTCAGCAAAGGGTTTAGGCCCCATAAAGCCGGTTACGCGTAAATCTTCACGCTGATTGCCATTTTCATCGAACATTAATAGGGTCGGTAAGCCTAATACGTTGAAGTGCTCAAGCAGTTCAATATCAATGGCATCACTTTTAGTGACATCGGCTTGCAGTAACACCATTTGATCTAAACGCTCTAATACTATTGGATTAGCAAAGGTAATCGCCTCAAACTCTTTACAGGCCACACACCAGTCAGCGTATAAATCTAGCATCACGGTTTTACCGCTAAGGCTGGCTTTATCTAGCTCAACTTCTAAGTCTTCTAGTGACTTAATTTGAATGAATAACTCACCATGGCTAATTTGCTTGCTTTGGTTAGTCTCATTGCTGATTGATGGCGCCTGATGGCCCAATGCAGTCATTACCGCTTGGAAACCATAAGAGAAACTGGCGAGTAAAGTCAGCGTCAGTATGATGCCACGGGTGGTTTGCTTCCAGTTAAACTCTGATAGTTTGTTCTGGTGTATGAGGTAGCCCGTTAAGCAAATCCCCCAAATTGACCACAATACATCAGATACCAGTCCTGGCCAGATGCGGCCAATCATCACGATTGAGACAGAAATCAGCAAGAAGCCAAAAATGGTCTTAATGATATCCATCCATGCACCGGCGCGCGGCAGTAATTTACCACCAGAAGTACCAATGATCAGTAATGGCACCCCCATACCCATGCTTAATACATACAGCGCCAAGAAGCCCTGTAGTAAGTCGCCACTTTGGGCCACATAAATCAGCGCACCAGACAGCGGCGCAGTGGTACAAGGCGACGCCACTAAACCTGAAATAACGCCCATAAAGAACACCCCAACAAGGTTGCCACCTTTTTGGTTATTCGACAGGGTATTCATCTTGTCTTGGAATTTGCCCGGCAGGCGTAATTCATACATACCAAACATAGATAAACTCAGCAGTACAAACATTACCGCTAAGAAAATCAAAATAGCAGGATGTTGCAATGCCGCTTGAAATTTCATGCCCGCAGAGGCAACCACTAAACCTAATAATGAATAGGTAATCGCCATACCTTGAACGTAGGCCATTGATAGTGTGAAGGCTTTAGCGGTAGATAACTTTTTCCCTTGGCCCACAATAATCCCTGACAAAATCGGGTACATAGGAAACACACAAGGGGTTAAGGCTAAACCAATACCTAAACCAAAGAAGATAACTAAGGTCCACATTAAGCTATCGTTGGCCAGCATTTGGCTTAAGCTGTCTTGTTGGGTGATAGGCGTTGTCGCATTGCTTGCGGTTGCTGGTTCAGCTTGAGCTGGCACATCACCAATAATGGCTTTTTTGCCCTTTACCTTGCCATCGTTAGCAGCAACAGCATCTAGCTTAACATCACGTTTGGTAGGCGGATAACACAGCTTGCCTTCAGCGCAACCCATAAAGGTCACTTGTACTAGGCTGCCTTGGGCGGCTTCTTTAAGGGCTAACGGCAGCTCAACAAAGGTGTAATACACTTCTTGTTCGCCAAAATATTCATCGTTATGAACCTTGCCTCGGGGTAGGTCTATATCGCCAATCACTGCGCCGTCGGCAGAAAACTGCAACTTGTCACGGTACATGTAATAACCATCGGCAATCACAAAGCTAATGGCTAATTGATTATCTTTTTGCTGATAATCAAATACAAAAGCCTCTTCAACAGGCATTAACTCTGGCTCGCCCTGAAGGAAGCTGAACTTATTACTGCTAAAAATGCCTTCACTGTGAGCTAATGGCGTTAGCAGGAGTAAAGAGGTAAAAATAAGCGCAAATATTTTTTTCATGATTGGGAAGTTTCTTCTATCCATTTTAAATAATTTGGCAAGCCTTGAGTAATAGGCATAGCGATTAATTCAGGTACTTCATAGGGATGCTGTTGGATCACTATTTGTTGAATTGCATCATAATTTTTAGCAATACATTTTATGTGTAAAGCGACTTCACTACTATGACAGACCTCATCATCCCACACATAAACTGACTCTATTTGTGGAATTAATTGCACACAAGCAGCCGCTTTAGTTTCCACTAGCGTTGATGCAATGCGTTTTGCACTGGCGTTATCAGGGCAAGTTGTTATAACTAATAAGTAAGTTGCTGGCATTGGAATGCTATCATCTATTGGTTGCCTTAAAGTTAGCTTAAGCTTAATAACATAAACTGCGGTTTATCTTTATTGTTGTTGCTAATGTTATGTTTATCGCGATTTCAATAGTGCAATACTGTACGTTTTTTCGTAAGCGCTTGCATTAGTCATTGATGATAATCGTGACACGTCTTGAATTAAGACCGGATAACCCCCATTTAGTTTTCATAGCCAGTGAAAAAATTGAGGCCCACATGTTATTTATTTTATTGTTTGTATTTATTATCGTTCCGACCATTGAGTTGTCAGTATTAATTTCTGTGGGCGATGTGCTTGGCACCTGGAATACCATCGCATTAGTGTTTTTCACTGCGATTGTGGGAGTATCACTAGTGCGCAGCCAAGGCTTAAGCACCTTAATGTCAGTGCAATCTAAGCTTGAGCGCGGTGAAGCGCCGGGTAAAGAAATTGTCGAAGGCATGATGCTCGCCGCGGCAGGCTTACTGTTATTGTTTCCGGGCTTTGTGACTGACTTTATCGGTTTGTTATTGCTAACCCCAATCACTCGCTCACCGATTGCCAGCTATATCTTTAAACGTATGCAAATGCGCGTGGTTGCTGGTGGCGGTTTTCAGGGCGGCTTTGGTCCACAAGGTCAACCAGGCCAAAATCCATTTGGGCAAAATGGCCCATTTAACCAAGGCGGCAATACCTTTGACGGTGATTTTGAACGCAAATTTGATCCAAATGATTTAACCCCTGTAACCCATCAGGTAGAAATTAAAGATATCACCCCACAGGATGAGCCTCGCGCAGATAGTGAGCAAAAGGGCGAGCAAGATAAGCCCAAAAAAGACTAATTGTTAGCTTGGTGACTCAATGAAAAAACGCTAGCAAGGCTAGCGTTTTTTATGGCTCAAATAATTCAGCTGCTTGTTTACGGCATTAACTTAAGGTGCGAGAGTCGAATCCTTTGAAGGTTTGTCTAGCTGCTCAGCCATCCAATACGCGCTAACCGTACTCCCAACCCAGCAAATAAATAACACCCAAGTGGCCATCGATACTGAAGGGGGTAAATCAAGGGTCACGCTGTCGTGCACTGCGGCATAAATACTGTTGAAGTCCAGCGCAATATTTCCCGCGACAATATCATCAGCCACTACTTGAGCGCGCTGCATCAGCACGGTCATGATGGCGCATAAACTGATAAAACAAGCCAGAATAATGCCCCAACCTATGGCTTTTTTACCTATGTATAAGTGCCCTGTACCCGGGCACACAAAAGCTGACAATAGCGCGGCGTTGATTGATCTTTTCATTGTGTATTAACCCTTGTGCATCCCTGTTAATTTATGGTGTTAATTGACTCAGTGGCCGTTGACGCGGTAACGGACTCTGGCTCAGTGACCCGACTGGCCATCACATAGCAGGCAATGCCCATAATGGTATTGGTTATTGGCAGCGCAATTAATAAACCTTTTACCCCGCCAAAGTATAAGCCAATGGCCGCCAATGGCAGCATTAAAATAAACAGCCTGACTAAGTTAATCACTAACGACTGGATCGGTCTATGGTAGGCATTTAAACAAGTGGCGAAGATAATCACCACTGCTAATGGCCCATAGGCTGCGGGTAAGGCTTTAATATAAAAGCTCAACCAATCGATCACCACAGCATCATTACTGAATAACTGCGCAATAAAATCAGCACTCAAAAAGATAGGCAGATACAGTAAGGTTTGCAGCACAAGGGCAAACCGCAGTGACAGCATCATGGCATCTTTAGCCCGCTGATGTTGCCCCGCCCCCAAGTTTTGCCCCACAAACGGCATTAAACTGGAGTTAAGGGCCATGATCCCCAAAATAAATAAGGTTTCTAAGCGCACCCCTGCACCATAAGCCGCCACCGCAGCTTGATCGACTCTGGCAAGCATGGCCAAAATAATGCCGTTGGCAATAGGGTTAATCATATTCATTAAAGCCGCAGGGCGGGCAATATGCCCCAGCTTGCACCAGTTTTTGATAATCCGGTGCTTACTTAATTTGGTGAAGACCAAAATTTGTTTTTTGAATACCAAGATATACACAGCCACAGAGGCTGAAAATAACCAGGATATTGAAGTGGCAATGGCTGCGCCTTGAATACCCAGCTCAGGGAAAGGCCCAAGACCAAAAATAAGTAAAGGGTCGAGTATAAGGTTGATAATTGCTGCCACCGACATAATGATCGCAGGGGAGTAAGTATCACCGGTGGCGCGAATGCCCTGATTGCCCACCATCAATAACACCAATAATGGCGCCCCTAAAAACCACACCAGCATATAATCATGAATAAGTGGCAAACTTAACTCATTAGCGCCCAGTAGGGTGAATAGCGGGTCAATGGCCATAATCCCGATGCACACTAACGCGCTCACCAATAAAAATGTTAGCCACAAGGCATCAAACAAAAACGCTTTAGCTTGGGGTTGATTACCTGCGCCAATTAAGCGGGCGAGGTTAGTGGAAACCGCCGCGCCAATGCCAATGGCAATACTGGAAAAAATAATCGCCACCGGAAACGTAAAACTTACCGCAGCTAATGATTCAGTGCCCAAAAGACTGATGAAATATGTATCTATAAGGCTGCCACCATAAATGGTGAGAATACCGATAAGGTTGGGGAGGCTCATATTGAATAGCACACGACCTATTGGTGCGTTAAGCAACCCATGTTTATCTTTCATCTATCTCGACTTAAACACGAAAACGGGAGCCAAATTCTAGCAGCATTCAAGATGGTTTAAATATTAGCAGCCACAAATTTTACAATTAAATCGCAGTTTTTTTTAAAATACACTTGGAACTGTCAACATCGACCCCCATATATCATTCATCAAAGGGGTAATGCCCTTATCATTTTGTTAAAACCGCCTCGTTTTAGGGCACCAAATCATTAGGAGAGTCCGTAGATGAATATTCGTCCATTACATGACCGCGTAATCGTTAAACGTTTAGAAGTTGAATCAAAATCAGCTGGTGGCATTGTATTAACTGGTAGCGCTGCAGAAGTATCAACTCGTGGTGAAATCCTAGCAGTAGGCAATGGTCGCATTTTAGAAAACGGTGAAGTTAAAGCCCTTGACGTTAAAGTTGGCGACGTAGTGATTTTCAACGAAGGTTACGGCGTGAAAAAAGAAAAGATTGATGGTGAAGAAGTCCTTATCTTATCTGAGTCAGACCTAATGGCTGTTGTAGGTTAATTTTAAACATTAACCCTTTGCAATCATCAACAAATTTGAAGGAACATAACAATGTCAGCAAAAGAAGTATTATTTGGTAGTGACGGTCGCGTTAAAATGCTTAACGGCGTCAACATTCTTGCTAACGCAGTAAAAGTAACATTAGGCCCAAAAGGTCGTAACGTCGTTTTAGACAAAAGCTTTGGCTCACCGCTAATCACTAAAGATGGTGTATCGGTAGCGAAAGAAATCGAACTAGAAGACAAGTTCGAAAACATGGGCGCACAAATGGTGAAAGAAGTTGCTTCTAAAGCCAATGATGCGGCTGGTGACGGTACAACTACTGCAACCGTATTAGCACAATCAATTGTGGTTGAAGGCCTTAAAGCAGTCGCTGCTGGCATGAACCCAATGGATCTTAAGCGTGGTATCGACAAAGCAGTTATTGCAGCCGTTGCTGAGCTTAAAGCACTTTCGCAAGAATGTGCAGATTCTAAAGCCATTGCTCAAGTAGGTACTATCTCTGCTAACTCTGATGAATCAATCGGTGAAATCATTGCAACAGCAATGGAAAAAGTAGGCAAAGAAGGCGTTATTACCGTTGAAGAAGGCCAAGCCCTTGAAAACGAATTAGACGTTGTAGAAGGTATGCAGTTTGACCGCGGTTACCTTTCTCCTTACTTCATCAACAAAGCTGAAACAGGCAGCGTTGAGTTAGATTCTCCTTTCATCTTATTAGTTGATAAGAAAATCTCTAACATCCGTGAATTATTACCAATCCTTGAAGGTCTAGCTAAAACAGGTAAGCCACTGCTTATTGTTGCAGAAGACGTTGAAGGCGAAGCATTAGCAACATTAGTTGTCAACAACATGCGCGGTATCGTTAAAGTAGCTGCTGTTAAAGCACCTGGCTTTGGTGACCGTCGTAAAGCAATGCTACAAGATATCGCTATCCTAACTGGCGGTACTGTTATCGCTGAAGAAATCGGTCTAGAACTTGAAAAAGCAGCCCTAGAAGACTTAGGTACAGCAAAACGTGTTGTTATCACTAAAGACAGCACCACCATCATCGATGGTAACGGCGAGCAAGCGCAAATCTCTGGCCGTGTTTCGCAAATCAAACAACAAGTTGAAGAGTCAACATCTGACTACGACAAAGAAAAACTTCAAGAGCGTATGGCAAAACTTGCTGGCGGTGTTGCAGTAATCAAAGTTGGCGCAGCAACAGAAGTTGAAATGAAAGAGAAAAAAGCCCGTGTTGAAGATGCATTACATGCAACACGTGCAGCCGTTGAAGAAGGCGTGGTTCCTGGCGGTGGGGTTGCACTAGTACGTGTAGCGTCTAAGATTTCTGAAGTTGAAGTGATCAACGAAGACCAAAAGCACGGCGTAATCATCGCACTACGTGCAATGGAAGCACCACTTCGTCAAATCGCAACCAACGCAGGTGAAGAAGCCTCAGTTGTGGCGAACACAGTTAAAAACGGCAGCGGCAACTACGGTTACAACGCTGGTAACGACACTTACGGTGACATGCTAGAGATGGGTATTCTTGACCCAACTAAAGTAACCCGTAGTGCATTACAGTTTGCCGCATCAATTGCTGGTCTAATGATCACCACCGAAGCAATGGTAGCTGAAATTCCACAAGAAGCTGCAGCGCCAGATATGGGCGGTATGGGCGGTGGTATGGGTGGAATGGGCGGCATGATGTAATCTAGCTTGTCTAAATTGGTGATAACTGCGTTGCTTCACCACTCGTTTAGCGTACTAAACGTCGTGGTAAAGCGCCTTGTTCTAACCTATTTATACAGCGCTATATGCACTGCTGGTCTAAAGCCTAAAAGCTAGAGCCAAACTTCTTGTAAAAGAACTTTTGATATATATGAAAGCCCCGATACCTAACGGTATCGGGGCTTTTTGTTTGGGTTAAATATCTTTATCCATTTAGTACTAATTAACTTGTATACTTGAAAAGTACGTAGGCATTTCAGACATAACACTAGACACTAGCTCACTGTTTTTATTTAATATGTTGCTTTTAAAATTACTAATATTAATATTGGAATCATTGAAAGATCTTGATAATAGTTTACATATTTCTCTATCTACATAACCTTTAGAGTACAACCAAAGCTCAAAGTCACCAGATAAACCAAGTTTTAAGCTATTTTGCAAATGTTTTAGCTCTTCTTCTAAGTCTTCGTTTTCATATTTACCATTACATAAATCAGCTAATGCACCTACTATTAACATAGCATCGTAACCTAGCGTGTTATCAGTATATTTAACTATCTGGTCCATTGTAACTTTGCGAGATTGCGAGCCTGCTTGGTATTTAATTTTTTTCTTATCCATAAAGTTAAATATTTCGCTATAACTTGCCCCTGATATCCATAAACAAGACGATTCTAAAACCATCTTCAAAGGACTCAATTTTTCAAAAAGTTCATTCCTACATACATCTAACAAGAGTGGCCAAATGCGTTTAAATAATTCAAATATATCTTCTTGAGCACACAAGTGTTCATAGTTTTCTTCCAACCATTCTTCAATGAAGATTAAATCTTCTATACCCAGTAGTGCTTTGCCATAAAAAGAGAGTTTCTCTGGCTCAATATTTATTACCGATTGATAAATTAATTCAAAAGCCTCAATGAGTAAGAGCTTTTCTTTTTCAGAGCACAAATGATGAGCCAACGTGCCTTGGGCCAAATCTAAAAATACAGTTTCATTATTATCGTTTGATGCATCTTTCAGAAAAGACATCATATAGCTCTCAAGGGCATTAATTGTCTTTTGTTTACTATTCAAGTCAAATAATAAATCTTTTAAATCTTCCCCCGTCACCCCATTTTTTCTAGCTTCTTTTAAGCACAGCTTTCTATACTTCGTAGGATTTTTTATAAATTTAATTGCTTTAAACTGTTGATTACCAACTATAATTGGTTCAATCAGTAGCTTTAAACTACTTACACAGTCCTCTGAATTGGAAGGGTCTAATAGAGCTCTTACTTCTTGCCACCTTTTGTCACCAGCCCATGTAAGTCGTTCATCGTATAGTTTTGTATTGGCAAAAATAACGCTACCTTCTGTGTGATAGCCTGATCTACCAGCCCTACCTATAAGATTATGAAAATCTCTAGTCGATATTTTGTTAATACCCTGAGTTGTACTTGAAATAATCAAATATTTAATTGGTAGATTTACACCTTGAGCTAATGTAGAAGTACAAACAACAAGTGAGGCTTTGTTATTTTCCATGGCCCATTCCGCAGAAACCCTGAGGCCATTAGGAATATTGGAACCATGTGGCAAAACTCCTAAACCAATAGCTTTTGAGAAAATACTATTATCTGCAAAGTGCAATCGGCTTAAACTCTCAATTTTCAAAATCTCTAGTGAATCACTTTTAACTATTGGCGGAGGGAGCGCCAACCCTCTTGAATAACAATCAACTAACGTTGTACAGATAGATGTAATTGTGGCCTTAGTCCCGCAAAATATTGCTGAAGGTGATTGTTGAGCTAGTTTAATACCCAAATAAGCAGACATAGATGAATTAACACCTACTTCAGGGAATATTCGTTCTTTCCTTTCTTTTACTTTCTTTTCTAAATTTATTCGTTCGATAATTCGAGGAACGAAGAACTCTCTTTCTTTAACAAACTCTTTGTCTATGTACTTAAGTTGCCCAGTTGAGCTAGCGAATGCTGTTTCCCTAATTGTTGGCAAACAGTGAGTACCTTTAACTTCTGTTCCATTTTCTCCATACAACCAGTCACCTATAGTTTCAGCGTTAGACATAACAGCTGAGATAAGTATTAGCTGAGAATCATCTGGAATATTAGCCTTTAAGGATGCTAGTAATAATTCATATGTAACACCTCTAGAGCCCGAATCAAACTGGTGACCTTCATCGAAAATTAATAAACCTATATTAGAGGCTAATTCTGGTTCATGACGCAGTAAGTAAACGAGTTTCTCAGGTGTGGATACAATAATTGAATCGCTAGCATTGTCATCATCCTCTATATTCAGCAGGTCGTTAATCATTGCTAAATCATTAGGGTTTAATTGTGGGACATCTTGTAGTTCATTGATTTTGATGTTTTCATTTGAAAATGACTTTTTAAATGAATCAGCTATTTCCCTACACAATGCTCTGAATGGAGCAACAACAACAGCTAAGTTACTTCTTTTTGATAAAAAAGAACTGCGTATAATTAATTCTGTTGATTTTGTTTTACCTGCACTGGTTGGCATCTGAACAACAGCTGACTTCCCTTCAAAAACCCCTTTCTCGCCCAACAAACGTTGAGCGGGCCAAAATTCTTTAATGAAACTTTCTTTTGCTAGTGCAGCCTTCCAAAGGTCAACTGTTAAGCCAGTATATTTTGGAAGACAAATTAACGATGAATATTCTAACTTTCTCTTAGCTATAGCAGCCAAAATATCAACAAGTAGCAGTTCACGATCATTCCCCCCCTCGTATACAGCTTTTCTTAATTTTTTTATTGCATCATCAAGTTGGGTAAATGGGACTTCTTGTTTGAAGCAATTAATAATACTCGATGTAAAATATTCTAGCTCTTTTTCAAAATCGCAATTTTGTATAACATACCAATTATGCTCTAAATTTCCTTTTAATAGCCAAATCAAAATACCTTCGATATAGGAAGGAGTTAGTATATCAATGTCGTAATCTACAGCCTTTATTAAAACTAAAGAACTACCTGGCATATCAGCTAAGTAATAAGAGGCTGAACCTAACAGGTTTAAATAATTAGATAACGAGCTTTCTAACCTTGAATTGTTCAAAGAATCGAAATATTGGCTTACATCTATCAATTGACTTTTTAAAGCCAGGTATTCTTCATCATTGTCATCTTGCGCTAAATGAGAAGCCTCTATAGCGGATAAATCGCCTAGTATCCCAATAGTTAATAAAAGTAACTTTTGAGGTTCAATAGTTAAGTTAATGTGGTGTTCTTCCTCTACACCAAATTCATACATTTTTGCTTTAGATTTGGTAATAGACAGATATATTTTTGAGCTACGTTCAAGCTTCATCAGCAGCCCTCTGATATAAGAAATGAACCAAATCCATTAAAGCATCTCCCTTGATAACCAACAAACTCAAAGAAGAGCTATTAACATGTCCTGTAGTATCAGTTTTATTCAACTCAACGTCCGAGTACATTGTATTAGTTAAAACAGATGCAGCTCCGTACTTTTCTTTGTATGGACGATCTCCAATATTTTGAAAACGCTGAACTTTAGGAACATCTTGTTGAAGACCCTTTAATTTTAATCGTTGCTTTATTGCATTAAGAGACTCTGCAACTCTAAAGCGATCTTTATTTGAATCATTAACTGCTATTTGTAATCGGTTGGAAGGTTTTTTTCCAGTTAATGACCCCTTCACTTCATAAATCATTAATTCATCATTCTTAGCTTTACCATCATTAGAAAACTTAAAACCAATTACATCTGAACCATTTTCAGATAAGTTTGGATTCACTTTAAATTCATAACGAGTCCTTGGAACCCAGTAATTTAAATTAAACTCTAGAAAGTCTGATACAAGTATCTCTGTGAAATCTCCTGACCTAGTAGCAGGGCCTGTCTTCTCATGGGGTGCAGTAACATTTTGAACGGGGAGTTTTGTTTTTAGTAAGTACTCTGTTCTAGACAGTCCAGTACCATCTCTTAAGTCATCAATTTCATTATCATCACAATAATGGTTTCTGAAATGTTTTGCCCAAGCAGACACTGTAGCTTCGTCAGTCATATCTGGATTAAAAGTATAAATAGGTGCTTGCTTACCACAAGCTGTTGTTATTATCTCTCCTGTATCTTCTAACCATTTCAGATGTTTATTTGTCCATGGCATACTACTTTTCCTTTAGTGGGCTTATCCAACGGGCAGCAGGTAAGTTCGGGATAAATTAGAACTAAGTAATGTTTTTAACGTCTTGTCATTTCCTACAGCATTCAAATCAACCTATTTACTGCGCAGCAATCTTGGCAGTTCAAGGTGTAAGTCTCTTTGCGCTTTTGTACTTTGGTATTCTTGCTTTGGCACGTGGGGCAGGCTTGCTTCATGGGCGTATTTTTACTGCATTGATTACATTTTATGTAGTAACCAAACTTACCGTACATTGGGATGTAATTTGTTGATTCACCGCAATGTTTACAGCTTAGGCTGGCTTGAACTGCTGGTTGATTTTCAGTTAGTGGAGCACTGCTGTTAGTTGTTGTTTGAGTTTGTTGCTGTTGTATTGGCGCAGGCACTGGTTGTGGAAATGATTGTTGCTGTTGCTGTTGCTG
>NZ_MCTY01000170.1:19212-28825 GCF_002873635.1 Shewanella sp. 10N.286.52.B9 | reverse complement strand
TGTTGCTGTTGCTGTTGCTGCTGTTGTAGTGGCTCTGGGGCTTTGGTGACCACTGCACTTGTTTGGCTATTGCCATCGATATGCTGGCTTATGATGAACTGACCTATTGAGTTGAGTTCTTCTTGGTCGAAGGAAGCTCGGGTGTCATAAACATTAACGATCCGTATGAACTTGTGTTTTATATTCATTATTTTATTGAGCTTATCCACCAAAAACTCAGATTTGACTAACTTGTCAGACACTTTTTGGGGCATGGTGTTTCTATCAATGATCGCATCACTTGATACTACACAGATATGATCCCAACAACGGCCACCGAACCCTTGTTTTATTCCCATGAATCTTTCTAATATTTCAAGTCGATGATGATCGAGTAATGCATGAAATAAATCTTGCTGCAACTCTACTTGCTTGATGGGCGAGGGGATGCCTGACCATTGGTTGTTATAGCTGCGAGTCCATTCTTGTTGCTGATTGACCTTTACATGGCCTTTAATGCTTTTTGATTCGATTAATACAAAGCCATAGGGGTAAACGATCAAGTGATCGATCTGGGCGACTTCATCATTAAAACTAAATTTGAAATCATTGATCACCAGTATTTCTGGGTGATCTTTAAAGGCGCGGCGTAAAAAGAAGGCCACGTTTTGCTCTTGCTTTTGACCCGCGATCGCTTGCGGTGAAGTGGTGTTTTGCAGGGTTTTCGTTTTGAGTATCATTTATCAACAGCATCCATTCATAACTTGATAAAAATCATTACCATAATACCCAATTATAGATTGATAAAGCTATGATTATTGATTGAATTTGTATAAAAATAGCAGTCAATTTAACCCTTTTTTAAAATCATCTTCCACTACACGCATCCACGGTTAATGGCTTTGCGTAACAGTACTGGCTTTGAGTAAAAGCCGTGAGAGTTATACCAATGTTTATGGCATACTGGTTTCATGCTATGGATCATTCTAATTATTGTCATTGCGGCCTGCGTATTCTTGCCTGGCTTGTGGGTCAAGCACATCATGAGCAAGTACCAACAGCCCACTGATCGTTACCGTCATCAAGGTAGCGGTGGTGAACTTGCTCGTCATCTTCTAGATCGTTTTGGCCTAAATGACGTCAAGGTTGAAGAGACGCCTGACGGCGATCATTATGATCCCGGGGCTAAGGCTGTTCGCCTTACGCCGGATAACTATTCCGGTTATTCCCTGACAGCTGTGACGGTAGCCGCCCACGAGGTTGGGCATGCGCTTCAGGATTCTCGCGGCGAGTCTTTGTTTTTGATGCGACAGAGGCTGGCTAGAACCGCTATGGTCGGTGAGCGTATTGCCGGCATAATGATGTTCGCGGCGCCAGTGGTCTTAATGCTCACCCGTATACCACAGGCTGGCGCGTTGACCATTTTGATCGGCGTGCTGTCGATGGGGTTGAGCACTATTGTGCATCTGGTGACCTTGCCGGTGGAGTTCGACGCCAGTTATGGCAAGGCGCTGCCCATACTCAAAGAGGGCAATTACCTGCACGACGGTGACATAAAGCATGCGGAGAAGATTCTCAAGGCGGCGGCGCTGACCTACGTGGCTGGCTCGCTAGCCAGCTTGCTCAATCTTGGCCGCTGGATAGCGGTACTGCGTCGCTAATAGAATCACTGGGGTTTTGTTAGGGGCAGAGTAAACTTTTTCTATTTCCTCAATCAAATTATTAAACACAACCATAATCTTGGCTGTTCGGGGCTTTGTGCTTACTGACTTTGGTATTTTTGCTGAACGTGTTAAAAGGCTGAGGATTAAACTGATATTCAATAGGTGAACCATGAGTATTAGCGAGACGACCGTTCATCCCATGGATGGGATGTTTGAGCCCTCATGGATGAGTTTACGGCGTGTCGGTGAGTGAATGTCATGGTGAGCTGATACAAATCAAATTAATTGGATTAGTCTCGACTCTTTAAGCGATTTCAAATCGGGTGACTGATTAAATTCTTTCTTTGCTTCATAGCCTACACTCAATCGCTAATTGAGCAATTAGATACAAAAAATAGCCGAATTATGGCTTAATAATCAATAACGCAACTGCTGGTTGACATATTAACAAGCTGGCTTGCTAGTGAGCAACTGGCTGATTTCTTATGCTTGTGGCTCAATTATTGATTAAAAGGACTCACTAATGATACTTGCAGATAAGATTATTAGATTAAGGAAAAAACTGGGCTGGTCGCAGGAAGAGTTGGCAGAGAAAATGAATGTTTCTCGTCAGTCTGTTTCTAAATGGGAAGGGGCCAATAGCATTCCTGATTTGAATAAAATCATTATGCTTTCACAGATTTTTGATGTGTCTACAGACTTCTTACTCAAGGATGAGAATGAGCAGTTTGAGTTTGCGACAGAAGCCAAAGAACCAGGCATTAATCATATCAGCCTAGAGCAAGCGACTGAGTATGTTGAGCATAAAATCGCAATGACCAATGTGGTCACTAAAGGCGTGGTTTTGTGTGTGTGTTCTGTGATGCCGTTATTTTTCTTTATGGCGATGGCGCAAACGAACCGATTTAATATGACAGGTGATCTTGCTGCGGTGCTGGGTATTGTCAGTATTTTGATTTTGGTGTCAGTTGGGGTGAGTTTTTTTATCAAAACAAACCAATACCAAGATGAAATATCGGCGATAGAAAATGAGCCATTTGAACTCGCTTATGGTGTTCACAGTGTGTTTCATGAAAAGCGTAAACAGTTTCGACCCACTTATAATCGCCGCTTATCTCTAGGTATCTTCTGTTTTATTGTTAGCTTTGTTCCGCTGCTGTGCGTGAGTATTTTTTCTTTTGAGCAAGACATTGTTTTATTAATGATAGATGTACTGCTTTTTATTATTGCGGTTGGTCTATTCATTATTTTACCGGTTTCTGCAAAATATGATGCCTATAGCAATGTATTGAAAGAAACAGTGAAAGAGACAGAAACAACTAGACGTACTAAACGAGCCGAGAAGTTGGCTGGATTTTATTGGCCCTTGCTCATTGCTATCTATCTTGGCTGGAGCTTTTGGACAATGGCTTGGGGCATCACTTGGATTATTTGGCCTGTTGGCGCCGTGCTGTTTGCCGCACTCGTTGGCTTGATGGAATTACTTCACAAAGACACGCCTTAATTAATACGTGGGAAATAAGACGTGTGAAATCAGGGTGCGAAGTTAATGCGCCCAAAGAAACTCGGAGTAAATCGCCAAGCGATTTTTTTGCGAACAAAGAGTGCTTAGATTGCTAGGCGGCAATTCACTCGCCGCGCTTAATCGGTTTTATCTCGAACAAAACTCAACCCGCAATGAACAACACGCCCTAGTTAACACTTCCGGTTTTTTATTCTGTTAGTTGAGGTTTTATTGATTTAATCATCCATTGCTTATATTGGTTTTGCAGTAAAGTGCGCGCAATTATGGCTTGGGAGGATTTATGGTAACAATTGAGTTAGTGGTGGTATTAGCTGCCATCTTTATCGGCGCACGAATAGGCGGCATTGGTATTGGCTTTGCTGGTGGTTTTGGTGTGTTGGTATTAACTCTTGGGTTAGGTATGACACCTGGCACCATTCCTATTGATGTGATTTTGATTATTATGTCGGTCATCGCGGCTATTGCGGCGATGCAAGTTGCGGGTGGTTTGCAATATTTGGTGAATATCGCTGAGCGTGTTTTACGTAAAAATCCTAAGCAGGTGACTTTTTTAGCTCCGATTGTCACTTACAGCATGACACTGTTTGCAGGTACGGGACATACCGCGTTTTCTACTTTACCTGTTATCGCTGAGGTGGCGAAAGAGCAGGGCATTCGTCCCTCACGGCCATTAAGTATTGCAGTTGTTGCCTCTCAAATTGCCATTACCGCCTCACCTATTTCCGCTGCGGTTGTGCTAATGAGCGGCATGCTTGAAAGCAAAGGCGTGGGCTATATCAGCTTATTGATGATTTGTATTCCCGCTACTTTTATTGCTTGTATGGTCGGCGCTTTTGTTGCCCAATTTATGGGTAAAGAGTTGAAAGATGACCCCGTTTATCAAGACCGTTTAGCTCATGGCTTAGTGAGCAAACGCGAGGTGAACAGCACTGAGTTACCAGCAGGGGCTAAGCGTTCGGTGATGGTTTTTCTGGTAGCAATTGTGGCAGTGGTGTTTTACGCCACCGCAATTAGTGATGCTGTAGGTCTTATTGATAATCCGACATTGCCGCGAAATGAAGCGATTATGGTGTTTATGCTAACGGCAGCCACGGCGATTACGCTGTTTTGTAAAGTGGATACAGCTGAGGTGCTTAATGCGGCGACCTTTAAATCGGGCATGAGTGCGTGTATTTGTGTATTAGGTGTTGCGTGGCTAGGTGACACCTTTGTTGCTGGGCATTTAGAAGAGATTAAAGCGCTATCGGGTGGCTTGCTAGAAGAGCATTCGTGGATGTTGGCGATCATTTTGTTTTTAGCGAGCATGTTGTTGTACTCGCAAGCCGCAACCACAGCGGCGTTAATGCCATCGGCATTTATGCTAGGGGTTAGCCCTGAGGCTGCTATTGCTTCTTTTGCTGCGGTGAGTGCCTTATTTGTATTGCCAACTTATCCAACCTTGTTGGCGGCTGTTGAAATGGATGACACAGGATCGACCCGTATTGGCCAGTGGGTATTTAACCATCCTTTTGTGGTACCCGGTGTGGTGACGATTGTTAGCTCGGTGATGATTGGATTTGTATTAGCTGAGATTATTTTGTAGCTATAGCCATAATGAGTCGAGTCTGAATAAATTAGCGCAGAGTAAAAGTTATTTTTAGCTAATCCGATTTATCCTGCGCCAAGCATGCAAAATGCTTTTCAGGTTTAAAGTATATTTGCTGGCCTAAAGCTTATAGGCTGCAAACCGAACTTTTTGTATAAGAAAATGAAAGCCCCGATACTTAACAGTATCGGGGCTTTTTTGTTTTTTACTTGGGGGCTAACGGCACTTTATATCGAAAAATATTGAAAAGCTTGCTCAGTACTCAACGACTCAACGAATGAGAACGGTGCAATAACACCGATAGTTGGCAGCAACTTACAGCGAATTTGAAACTATTGGTGCAATGACCGCTGGCTTTCTATTGGTGGCAGACTATGTTTTAAGAGCAGGGTTTTAGGTGCTGGTTTTAGGCGCTGGTTTTAGGGTCAGGTGTTTAGAGGCTGGGTGCCCCTTAATCACAGTAGCTGGAAAATACGCTCTAAAACATTGACCTTAAAATAAGCTAATAACCACTAAAGGGAAGTCACCATGAGTAAACCGATTGTCGCCGCGATAACACCCAAGAAAGTTAATCTAAATAAGGGTGAAGAATATTATTTCTGTACCTGTGGTCGTTCAAATAGCCAGCCTTTTTGTGATGGTTCACATGCCGGGACAGACTTTAAACCCAGCCCCTTTACGGCCGAAGAAAGCGGCGATGCGTATTTATGCCAATGTAAACATACGGCCAATCGTCCATTTTGCGATGGTAGTCATAAACAATTCGATAAACAGCAAGTGGGCAAAGAAGGGCCCGGTGTGCAAATTCAAGTGACAAATATGCCTACCGCGAGCGCAACCAAAGAAGAACCCACCGTTGAATTGATTCATCAACTGGCGAGAGAAGGTTTATCTAAAATGGGACATCATGGTCCTATGACCTCGATGGGGGTGCCACGTTATCAACTGCCACATTGGGATGATTTACAAATAATGGTGGCGCAAATGGCCAATAAACCCTTGATGGAGCATGTTGCGGTGAATACCGAACTAGTCATCGGTCCTAAGGCCAAAAAGCCGCTTAAACTCAGTATGCCATTATTTGTCTCAGACATGAGTTTTGGGGCGCTTTCTGAAGAAGCAAAAATTGCTTTAGCGACGGGAGCTGAACTTGCAGGAACAGGCATTTGCTCAGGTGAAGGTGGGATGTTACCCGAAGAACAGGCGGCTAACTCTAAATATTTTTATGAGTTAGCCAGTGCCAAGTTTGGTTATGACGAGTCTAAACTCAAGCAGGTTCAGGCGTTTCATTTTAAAGGTGGCCAAGGCGCAAAAACCGGTACAGGAGGCCATTTACCCGCTAACAAAAACGTGGGAAAAATTGCCGATGTACGTGGTATTGAAGCGGGCACGTCTGCTATTTCGCCACCAACTTTTGAAGATTTAAATACCGTAGCAGATTTTAAAAAGTTTGCCGACCACGTGCGTGACATTACCGGCGGTATTCCCATTGGCTTTAAGCTTAGCGCTAATCATATCGAAGAAGATATTCAATTCGCCTTAGATGCTAGTGCAGATTACATTATTTTGGATGGCCGAGGTGGTGGCACAGGCGCTGCGCCTGAAATGTTTAGGGATCACATTAGCGTCCCCACGATTCCAGCGCTTGCTCGTGCTAGAAAATATTTAGATGAACAAGGCGCGAGTGGTAGGGTCACCCTTATTATTACTGGTGGTTTACGCGTGCCTATCGACTTTGTTAAAGCATTAGCATTAGGGGCCGATGGGGTTGCCATATCAAATAGTGCTATGCAGGCTATCGGCTGTGTGGCTGCCAGAATGTGCAATACCAATAACTGTCCGGCGGGTATTGCGACGCAGAAAAAAGATTTGCGCCAACGGTTAAATGTTGAAAAGTCTGCAGTGCAACTTAAGAACTTTTTTGAAGCGTCAACTGAACTCATGGCTGTTATGGCAAGGGCTTGTGGCCACGATTCATTTGCAAAATTCAACAGCAATGACTTGGCCACTTGGCACAGAGAAATAGCACTGCTTTCAGGGGTAAAGTATTCTGGAATTGGCCGTTAAATAGGGGATAAGTTTGGCTGGACTGTGGTGGACAGATAGTGGGGACAAGGTAAACGTTATTCAGACCCATTCAGATGATAACGGGTTTGCTTCACCACTTTGCGACTATGAACAGTAGAAAGTTAAACGCCGCGGTAAAGCACCTTGTTCTTCGTATTGTGGCTTAATGAATTTATCCTGTGCCAAGCATGCAAAATGCTTTATAGGTCTAAAGCTGATTTGCAGGTCTAAAGCTTAAAAGCTGCAAAGCGAACTTTTTGTATAAGAAAATGAAAGCCTCGATACTTAACGGTATCGGGGCTTTTTATTCGCTGCTGCAAAGCGGTTGTTGTTACAGCTTGTTCTGAGCTTGATTGATGCTATTTGTCCTTAATCGCAAATTATCAAACAGCCTTAATAGTGTATAAGACTGACTTTTTGACGCCATAATGGCTAATAAGGTCAATTAATAGACACTCCTGCATTCGGTTGCTACTTTTTATTAACGGTACACAGCGATTAATAAAGAGTTGTCTATGTTACGTCGTAATTTTTTAAGTCGAATGGGTTTAGCCTTAGCTGGAAGTGTCATTGGGACAAGCATAGGCAATGCAGCTGATGCCGCTGCTGAGGGCAATAAAGCAGCGTTAATGCCTGATAATATCAATGCTGGAGATTGGACTGCGCTGCGACAGCTTTTCCCCTTAACTGACGATTACATTCACCTTTCTACCTTTTTGTTGGCTTCTCTTCTCACCCTAAACCTGTGGCAGATGAAATTGAGCGACACCGCAAAGGCTTAGATGCCAATCCTTCAGATTATTGGCATAAACACTTTGAAACCATTGATGGAAAAATATCCGCTGCGGCAGCAAGCTATATGGGTGGTGAAGCCGAACAAATTGCCCTCACTGACAGTACAACGATGGGGTTATCTTTGGTATACAGCGGGCTTAAATTACGCCCTAATGATGAAGTAGTGCAAACCGTACACGATCATTACTCTACCGATCTGTCTTTAAAACTGCGCGCAGAAAGAACAGGGGCTAACGTGCGCCGCATAACGCTATATGAAACACCTGCCACAGTGACGACCCAGCAAATTATCGATAACTTGGCAAAGGCCATTAATCAAAAGACTAAGGTGGTGGCTGTGACTTGGGTTCACTCTTCCACTGGGGTTAAATTACCTATCCGCGCTATGGCAGATGTGATTGCCAAAGCCAACAGCTCACGTTCTGAAGCTGATAAAATCCTCTTTTGTGTCGATGGCGTACATGGCTTTGGCATCGAGGATGTTGATGTGAGTACATTAGGCTGTGATTTTTTTATTGCTGGCACTCATAAGTGGATCTTTGGCCCACGTGGCACTGGCATTATATGGGGCTCAAAGCGCGGCTGGAATAACTGCAGCGCAGTGATCCCAAGTTTCAGCCTATCCTACGATGTGTGGCTAGGTAATAGCACCCAAGCGCAAGTACCAATGGGTGAACATATGTCACCAGGAGGCTTTCACTCCTTTGAACATCGTTGGGCATTACCCGCTGCGTTTGAGCTTCATTTACGCTTGGGTAAAGCCAATGTGCAACAGCGTATTCATCAGCTCAATACCCAAACCAAGCAAGGCTTGGCAAAAATGTCACATGTCACCTTGTATACGCCAATGGCCACTGAACTATCATCGGGGCTGGTGTGTTTTGATGTCGATGGTTTGTCACCGCAACAGGTGGTAGAGCATATGCACACTAAGGGGATTATTATGAGCTCGACGCCTTATCGTGACTCATTCGCGCGTTTTGCGCCGAGCTTAATTAATAACGAAGCCGAGATTGATAAAGCACTCTCTGAGATACAAGCGTTGGCATAAGGTTTTGCTTTTAAAAAGTGTCATAAGTGCAAGTCAGTGTAATAACGGGGGGGGCAGAATCCACGGTTGCTAGCGAGCCATAACATATAGGCTCCAGCAGCTACTACATGAACAAGGGAGTGAACATGAGCAGGGTTTATGTGATGCTGCGCTTGCTATGGTGGTGTTATAAGTCATCTTGAGTGACAGCTTAAATGTTCTCATCTACACTGCAGGCTAAGGTTAGCGAGTTGTCTGAGAGCATTTTGTGCTTACAAGACAGCGAATAAAATGAAGCATTATTTTAAAGAGCGAGTAGTAAACACAATGATTAAATTTAAGCTTATGTTTAGTGTGTTACTCCTTGCTATGGCAACAGGCTGTTCATCACGAGTGCCCATCGATGCTTCTAAAACAACACAATATTCAACATCTCATGTACTAGCAGGGCAAGCTTCTTGGTATGGCAGTAAATTTCACGGCAGACTGACGGCAAGTGGTGAAAAATACAATATGAGAGCCTATACTGCAGCCCATAAAACCTTGCCATTTGGCACTATAGTGAGGGTGACCAATACCGGCAATAATAAAAGCATCGATGTAAAAATTAACGATCGCGGCCCATTTGTTAAAGGCCGAGTGATCGATCTTTCTCAAAAAGCGTTTCAACAAATAGCCAGTAGCGATCAAGGGATTGTAGCGATCAAAATTGACATTCTAGACGACAGTAATACCTTTAGATACAAACATTAATCTTGCCATCGCGAGCCACTATTTGACTCTGTTTAACTAGGCTCAACATCTTAGTTAATCTCTCTGTTCTTTATGACCTATCTCGCGTCATTTGTTTAAAGCTCTTCTCTTTAGCATTCAACATTTAGCATTTAGCATTTAGCATAGCCTATCAAAATAGGTTTTTTAGCTGACTAAATCGAGATTGCTGAGTCCGCGCTTATGCGCTTATGCGC
>NZ_MCTY01000170.1:0-18383 GCF_002873635.1 Shewanella sp. 10N.286.52.B9 | reverse complement strand
ATGCGCTTATGCGCTTATGCCACCCAATATGTTGGGCATCGGCAAACTGTGTAATAACTTCTTCTTATAAATCGCCCTAAAAACGATCAAACGCATGAAATAACAGTAAAAAGCCTGATAGGCGAACGCCTTGTGCATTTAGTTTTCTTACAGTATTTACATAATTGTCGATAGTTCTTTTCATCTTCATAAAATTAGAGTTATTATTCTAATTTGTATGGGATGTAACCGCGTTACTGATTAATCAGCTTAAAAATACACTAGATCTTGGCTGCGAATAGCTATGTTTAGTTAGCGCTGCGGTATCTGTCAGCAATTGCTGATGCATTTAACTCGGTATAAAAATTTTTAACGGTATTAATTGATAAAAGCGCAAACGCCAGCAGGGTGTTTGTAGATGTACTTCAACATAAAAATGGATATGTATGAAAAAAATAATAATTAGGATCTTAGTGATCGTACTGGTTGTACTTTCTCCCATTCTGTATCTCGCAGGCACATTTGTTTTTACAGGCCCGATGCCAGATGATGAATTTCAGCAACAACTACCTACGATAGTAAAAAACCTTGAAGTAAAAATGGATGGTGAGGGTGAAGAGACCATAGTCATGATCCACGGTTATCCTGATAGTTTAGAGCTGTGGGACAAGCAAGTTGAATATTTAAAGCAAGACTATCGGATTGCTCGATTTACTTTGCCGGGGTTCGAGCTAGAAGATAATGGCCAAAGACCCGATTACAATATTCAGCAAATTCGCATGATTATGGATGCCTTTATCGAAAGTTTAGATAGAGATAAAGTGACTGTACTCGCTCATGACTGGGGCGCGTCTTATGCTTCACATTATCTTGCGCAAAATGACTTGGTCGACAGACTTATTCTTTTAGACATTGGCAGCTATGGTAACGAAAAATCACCAAGCATTAATGTTAAATACACCTTTGCCCTTGCGCTTGCTTGGGTTTTACCTGAATATCTCGGTGAAAAATTAACGCTTTTTACTGCGGAAAACATATTAAAACTTGAACAGAATGTAGACGCGAATAAAAAAGTGGCTAATTTACGTTCTGATGCGCGTATGACTTACCCATACTGGCATTTATGGAACGCTATTTTATCAAAAGATTTACCCCAACGTGTTGCGGTGGAAGATTTTGGCACGCCTTTTCTTTTCATCTATGGCAAAGATAAGAATGTGTGGTTCCATGGTAAAGAGTGGTTGCAACAGGTTGTCGATTTGAATAAGGGTCAGGTTGAAGTGGTACCGGGCGGTCACTGGTTTATGGAGTCTTCTGCTGACTTAGTGAATCAAACTGTCGATGATTGGATACGTGCTAATTAAAAATAATAGTAATTGGTTAGCTATCACTAAGCCGATAGCGCCAGTAACTTAGTCACTGTGTTAAGAAAGGGGATACTTGTTGAGAGTATCCCCTTTTTTAGCATTTAGCCTGCGTCGATGCTGATACTTAGGTGGATTTAAATTTTGTTAAAACGTGCAGCTGGGATCTTGCGGCTTTATATCAGCGTTTTAGTTAACCTTGTGACCGCGCTTTAAAAGCGTAATTTCGTTTTAAGATAAAACTCAGTTAAGTTAATTACAATGGATGACGATATAAACTATTGTCATAAATTGAACACTTAAAGAGGGTTTTATTATCAAAGATAATCACAGTTCAAACTCGTCTAGCCGTAAGCCTTGGGTGACTCTCGGCGTTATTGTATCCATAGTGATATTGTTTGCGGTGGTGTTTAATGTCATGCCCAAAGGGTTTAAAACCACCCATGAACAAATTGGCACAGGTAAGCCTGCATTTGTATTTGTTTATGATCCCAACCTTGCGGTGAGCAATAGCCAAACTGAACAAATGAATGAGGCTCGCGATCAGATTAGTGAGCAAGCGTTTTTTTTGATCGCCAGAATAGGCACCCCAGAGGGTGATCAATTGATTGCCAAATACCGTGCTAGCCCTGCTGAAGTGCTATTGTTTGATCCCGCTGGTAACTTGGTTAAACGCCAGTATGCATTGAGAACGGCTGCAGAGTTAATGCAGTGGGTTAACTAAATCAACTAGTAAGCTAAAGTAAGGCTTAAATCAGCCTTATTTTTACATATTAAAAAGCCTTGATAGCAAACACTATCAAGGCTTTGTTGTTTCTAGCGAGTCATTTGGCTTTATTAGCTAAACCTTACTGGCTTACTGCTTATAGACTTGACCGTCTTTCATCACAAAGGTCACGTTTTCCATTAAGCTGATATTGCTGAGCGGATCGCCATCAACGGCAATAATGTCAGCTAAAAAACCTGCTTTAATCTGCCCGAGGTTGTCTTGCTTGAGTAAAGCGGCGCTATTGATGGTCGCAGCTTGTAAGGCTTGGGCTGGGGTCATACCAAATGTCACCATACGTGAGAACTGCTTACCGTTATCACCATGGGGGTAAATTGCCGCATCTGAGCCAAATACCATGTTAGCACCAGCTTTTACCGCTGCTCTAAAGCTATCTCGCTGGGCTTGCGATACTAACTTTTCTTTATTGATGTTGGCTTCAGGTACACCATTAGCTGCGCCATAGGCGAGGGTGTATTCAGTGTTGTAGATATCACAAGAAAGGTAAGTACCAGCCTTTACAGCCATTTTTATTGCTTCTTTATCCATGAAACTACAATGCTCAATACTATCGACGCCCGCTCTGATTGATTCTTTAATGCCATTGGTACCATGGGCATGGGAGGCAACCACTAAGCCACGCATGTGGGCTTCATCAACGGCTGATTTTATTTCTTCATAGGTTAGCTGTTGCACGCCGACTTTAGTGCCCTTAGAAAATACCCCGCCAGTGGCGCAGACTTTAATCGCATTAGCGCCATACTTGATGTTTTCACGCACTTTAGCGCGCACAGCCCAAGGTCCATCAGCGACCCCTTGCGATTTTGATTTTTTTTCTGGGGATGAAAAGTTATCGTCGCAATGCCCGCCTGTAATACTAATCGGATGGCCAACAGCCCAAATTCTTGGCCCTGCAATTTCACCGGCATTAATGCCGTCGCGGGTGGCAATAACGGCGTAACCCGAAGCGCCTAAGTCCCGCACTGTGGTAAAGCCTGCCATTAAGGTTTTTTCGGCATTTTTAACCGCTTTAACGGTTTGGCGTGGAATAGAATAATTTTGCGAGGCTAAAAAATTATCTTCTGCATCACCGCTAAGGTGAACATGCATGTCCATTACACCTGGAAGTAAGGTTTTACCGCTTAAATCGATAAGCTTGTAATCATTATCTGTAGGGATTTTGGCTTGTTGGGTGACTTGGGTTATTTGATTATCATTAATGACAATGGCCACGTCTTTTATGGTTTTGCCTTTTACTACATCGACGTATGCATCAGCGATCAATAAGGTTTGTTGTGCCAGTGCTGGCACGCTTAGCGTCAGCGAGATTGCCGCTGCTAAGCTGAATTTTGTTAGACCCTTTAATTGTTTATTTGGCTTTACCATCTGCGTGGTTTTCCTGTTTATTGTAGGTATAAGTAAGCGAGAAAACCATCATACGACAATTGTTAAGCCAGTGTTAATGCTTAAGGCGATTGAATTGTAATGACTAATGTAGAAAATTATTGCCACATCTATTGTTGATAGTTATTGCCACCCCCCGCTTTATATTGATGGAAAATATCTGCCTAATCCCGTGTGCAGTAGTTTTGTGCTGCCATACTTCTTGTATAGTTAATACTAGCTTTCGCATTCAAGGTAAGGTTTATATGGCCACTCTTTCTGACAATGACTTAATGGCTCAGCTAAAAGATCATTTATACGATCACTTAGAGGATCATTTAGCGGATCACTTTGAAAAAAGCGCTGTGGTGTTATCAGCGCAGGCAGTAAGAGACGCCGAGCAGTATTGGGCATCAAGCCATAACAATAGTACTTGGCCCTTAATGGTTAAGGCAGCTAGCAGTTTTGTGCAGCGCTTTGGCAGCGCTTTTAATACATCGCAAGCAATATTGGTGGTTGTGGGTCAGGGCAACAATGGTGGTGACGGTTATTACATTGCCAAATTATTACTGCAACAGGGTAAAAAGGTCGTGGTTTATGTGCCTTTTGGCGCGCCCAAAGCGGGCATCGATGCGCAGCAAGCCATGAATGAATTTTTAGCGGCTGGTGGTAGTGTTCATACCACTAAACCTAGCGCATCTTATCCGATCATTATTGATGCGCTATTTGGCAGTGGTTTAACCCGAACACTATCTGCTGCGGCGATAAAGGTTATTGATGACATTAATCAGAGTGCTGAGCAGGTTTACGCGGTTGATGTGCCCAGCGGTTTAAATGCCGATAGCGGCCAGCCTGAGCCGATTTGCGTTAATGCCACTGCCACCCATAGCTTTATTGCTTATAAGCCGGGGCAACTCACTGCATATGGGCCAGCATCTTGTGGGGCACTGTCGTTAGACTCTTTAGGGCTTGAGCCTATTGCTGGTACAACAAAAGAGAATTGGCGCTACGATCCAAGGGTAAATATGCTGCCATCACGCAGGGGTAATACCCATAAAAGTCATCATGGTAATGTCAGCGTTATTGCAGGTCTTGGCAATATGGCTGGCGCTGGCATTATTGCTAGCCGCGCAGCCTTAAATGCTGGCGCTGGGCGGGTATTTTTACAGTGTGAGCCAAGCCATTTTGTCGCCTGCTTAAGCCAATCTCCTGAGATTATGTTTTCTGATAGTACCGAAAACACCTTAAAGCAAAACGCCGTGCTGGTGGTCGGCCCAGGTCTTGGCCGCGGCCAACAAGCGCAGCAAATCATGCAAACGCTATTAACCCTTCAACCCAACTCTGGCGTTGATAATAAACGCAGCCTCGGGGTGTTAGATGCGGATGCGCTGCGTTATTTGGCAAAGCATCAGCAAACGGTAACGCCTTGGGTGCTAACTCCCCATGAGGCAGAGGCCGCTGGCTTGTTGGGCATATCTGCCACTGAAGTTACAAACGATCGCGTTGCCGCTGCGCTGGCACTACATAAAAAATATCAAGCAGTCGTGGTATTAAAAGGGGCTGGCACACTAGTCGCCCATCAAGGTGGAGTCAATTTTTGCCATTCTGGCTCAGCAGCTATGGCCACACCGGGCATGGGCGATTGCTTAGCAGGTATTATTGCTGCACTTATCGCCCAAGGGCTATCGGCGGTTGATGCGGCTATTACAGGGGTGAACTGGCATGCCACACTAGGCCATCAACTTGGCCAAACTCAGCGAGTGGTACTGGCCAGTGATATTTGCCAGCAGCTGAAATTAGGCCGTCATTAACTCACAATAGCGTAGTGGTTTTAGTATTTATTTGCTGTAGCGCTGTGAACTTAGGCTGTCTAAACAAATTCAAATGCTGAATAAATATGCATTTGGATGCAAATAGAAGTGGTCGGATGAGTACCTAATTGGCCACCAATAATCTTAACATTCAAAGATCAATTATTTGACGCTAGTTGTCTGTGACTAAAGGCGCGAACCTAATACATTATAAATTGATGCTAAGACGATATTGTAAAACACTGGCTTAACTAAGCCATATAAGTGTTTGTGGGTGATTGGCGGCAGCTGTTGATTATTTCTACGCTCCCTATCGTCAATTATATGACAAGTCAAATATTTATTAAATTTGTTAACTCGTTTTAATCTTGAGTCTATATTGCTGTAAATAATAGTTTTTTTGACGTGCTGTCGTTTTATTGGCTCTGTTGTCTTATGGTTTTTTTTAATTATGATGTAGCGCGAACAGACCGCTGTTGGTTATTTATATTCATCCATTATCGCCCTTGAGTCTGCAGTCTTCTTTTACGTCATAACTAGAGATATTTACATGAAAACCAATAAGTTTTTCGGTGCCGTCGCTGCTGTGTCAGCAATGTACATCTTAATACCTAATCAAAGTGCTCATGCCCATGGTTGGGCTGAATTTCCTGAAGCAAGACAATCAATTTGTTACGAGCAAGGTGGCTTGTGGAGTGGCACACCACCTAATGCGGCTTGTGCACAAGCCAAAGCGATTTCTGGTACTTATCCATTTATTCAGCGTAATGAATTTGCCATTAATATTCCTGCACCGACATACAATGATATGGAAGTGGTAAAAGCGGCTATCCCTGATGGCAGCTTATGTTATGCCAATGATGCGCAAAAAAGCGGTATGGGTGCTGAGCATTCACAGTGGACCCGCACTGAGTTACCAACAGGCACTTTTGAGTACGTGTTTAATGCAACCGCGCCTCACAACCCTTCATTCTGGCAGTTTTATTTAACCAAGCCTGGTGTTGATGTGTCTAAGCCACTTAAATGGGATGACTTAGAGTTAATCCAAGAGTACGGCAATGTTGCTGTGGACGCTGACAAAAAATACCGCATGGACATTGCGATCCCAGCCGATCGCTCAGGTGATGCGATTTTGTTTACTCGCTGGCAGCGAGATGACACCGTTGGTGAAGGATTCTATAACTGTAGTGACATTACCATTTCAGGTGATTCACCGGTTGATCCAGAACCAAGCGAGCCATACTTAGAGCAAGGCGATGCCTTTATTCCTTCTGATATCAGCCTTAATACCCCTCAGCTTGGTGAGTCGGTTAATTATAAAGTCTTTAGTGACAATGGTGATATTCACTCTAGCTTTTCGTTAGAAATTACCGCAGACAATCAACTCGATTGGGATCGCTTATTAGCCTCACAAGTCAACGGTTATTACGAGACTCAATATAGCGGTAACGTGTTTGTTGGCCGCTGGCATGCAGAAATGAATCACTATATGTATTTCAGAAATGAGCTACATAATAACTTCTTTAATGCCAGTAATGGACAGGCTTATGGAGAGTTCAGTATCACAGCAAACAATGAGTTTGTTGAAGCTGTGATTACGCCAACAGTGTTAAAAGAAATTACTAACGCTAGCGTTACCCATGGTGAGTACGTGGTATTAACGCCAGCAAGCAGCAAAGGCGATATTGAACAAATCTCTTGGGTGCAAGTGGCAGGTTTGCCGATTGAAACCGCTATTGGTCAAAATGATGAGCTAATTATCAACACTGTTTTGCTTGAGAATGTCGCCCAAGAAGTCAGTTTTGAGCTTACTGTTTCAGGTCAAGGCGAAGAAGATAAAACGGTTTATAGTTTTACTATTACCCCAACTGACGTAGAACCAGGACCAAGCCCTGAGCCATTGCCTGGAGAGCAATGGAGTGCATCTGCTGTTTATAATGGCGGTGAAAAGGTGATGCATAATAACCAAGAGTGGACTGCTCAGTGGTGGACTCAAGGTGAAGAGCCTGGTACTACAGGTGAGTGGGGCGTGTGGCGTTAATAGCCCTCATGCTTGTTTGCTAAGGTTTTAAACATAATCGCAGTAAACCCTAACGGCCAATCATTGATTGGCCGTTTTTTATGCTATAACTAAAATATGATGTGGCCCAATGCGCTTTATAAACTTGTTGATGTTTTACTCTAATGAATATCGATTTAGTTAATCGAATAGGTGTGATGGTAGATAAAGGACTGCGGCCATTAACTAGAACTTACTACTGAAATTGGTATTTTGGTGGGGAAAACGCTTGTATTGTTTTTATATACAATCAATTATATAACGATGGAATTATATAAAGATATTTTGCATGATTTAATTGTTATCTAGTTGCTGAATATGAAGGTATCGGGGATACCATATTTAATTAACTAAAAGTAAAGGCCGTATTTAAGGGCCGTATTTAAGGATTAAATTTAACGGTCTCATGTTAGCGACCAGCGAAAAGGAATTCCATAACGATGAATTTAAATATTGTCAGCGCCGAACAAGCTTCACAGCAAAAGTATGAATTAATAATTATTGGTTCTGGCTTTGGAGCTTCATTTTTTTTACTTGAAGCGTTAAAAAA
This sequence comes from Shewanella sp. 10N.286.52.B9, assembly GCF_002873635.1. Taxonomy (NCBI): domain Bacteria; kingdom Pseudomonadati; phylum Pseudomonadota; class Gammaproteobacteria; order Alteromonadales; family Shewanellaceae; genus Shewanella; species Shewanella sp. 10N.286.52.B9. Next base: position 10,471 of record NZ_MCTY01000170.1, on the reverse strand, counting down.
AATTAACGGTAATATCCTCGTGCTGGAATGGGGCGATTATAAATCGTGGAATTGGCAATTGAAACAAAATCGTAACTCGCCAATAAACACTACTGATACCTTTAAAACTGCATCTGAAAAAGAATGGAATTGCACCATTGGTTTTGGTGGTGGAATGAATTGCTGGTTTGCCCAAACCCCTCGATTTCATCCTGCAGATTTTAAAACCGCCTCTTTGTATGGGGTCGGCAATGACTGGCCGATTTCCTATGACGATCTTGAGCCTTATTATTGTGATGTCGAAAGCATTATGTCGGTGTCAGGCGACCCTGATATGCAAAGCATGTTTCCTCGCTCAAAACCTTATCCCCAGCCGCCCCATAGACCCACTGCCATTGATCGCATTATGAAAAATGCCAATATGGACAGCCACTTTATCATGCCAACGGCCAGAGCAAGGGTGTCAACTGATACACGGGCGGCCTGCTGCTCTAATGCCAAATGTAATTTATGTCCCATTCAGGCCAAATTTACTGTGCATAATGGTTTTCAGCAGGTGTATTCAGACCCAAGAGTGCATACCTGTTTAAACTCTGAAGTAAGGCATATGCAGCACAGTGATAGCGCGGTTTCTAGCGTGGTTTTTATCAACAACAATCAAGAATATACCGTCAGCGCCGACAAGTTTGTTTTAGGCGCCAACGCCATACAAAGCCCTGCGATATTGCTACGATCGAAAATGGATTTTGGTGACACGGGCCTAGGGCTACACGAGCAAATTGGGATAAAAGTAGAGGTGTATTTAGACGGTTTAGAGAACTTTGATGGTAGCACTATTACCACAGGGCTCAATTATGCCTTGTATGATGGCGAGTTTAGAAAAGATCACGCTTCTTGTTTGATTTACTTTGAAAATCGTTGGCCTTATGGCTTTAGAAAAGAAGTGGGTCGCTGGCGAGAAACCCTGCCATTAGTCATTGTCGCTGAAGATCTCCCCCAAAAATCCAATAATGTCACTATTGATGCTACTACAGGGCAGGCGGTAGTGAGCTATACCGGAGAATCTGAGTACGCCAAAAAGGGTATTGAGCAGGCTTTAGCGCAATTACCTAAGGTACTTGATGCATTACCTGTGGAAGCGATTCATTTTCGTGGCTGGCGGCCGACTGAATCACATTTACAGGGCACCTTGAGAATGGGCAACATTGATGATGGCTCAGTGGTAGATGCAAACCTTATTCATCATCAATACCGAAACTTATTTGTGGTGGGCACATCAGTATTTCCAAGCTGTTCTTGTGCTAATCCTAGCTTAACGGCTGCAGCATTAGCAGTGCGCGCAGCGAGAATGGGGGTTTAATATGAGTGGTACTAGTCTTTCTCGGCGCTCGTTTCTTAAAGTTGCAGCGGTTGGCGCAGGGCTGGGTGGGGCGGTATTTTATGGAGTGCATACATTAAATACCCAAAATTTTATCGTTTCTAGCCTTGATCGTTTACTGGGTAAGCTAAATATTAGCGATGAAAACCTGCAATTGTTTTGTGATCATTTTACCGCTGAATATGGTGAGATGAAGCTGCGTGCCATTATTATATTAGATCAATCTTCAATGTTTGATTTGGTTGTTAAAAAGCGTGCTATTTGGATTGATAAGTATGAGCGAAAATTAGTCACTGATTTTATGATGTCGACCAATTATTTCCAAGTCAGTAACCCTGCCACAGAGGCGCTGCAATACTACGGCGCTAATCGGCCTTGTTATAATCCCTTTGCCCGCTTTGACGTCGGTTGATTGCTGTTGATAAAACCATAATACCCTGTCAGTTATGCCTTTCATAAAATAGTGGCCTTTGACTTTAACAAGTGAAACTTGTTAAGCCAAAGGTCATTATCTTGCAAAATCTCCATTAAAGTTTTCCCTCAATAAGTCGATGTCTATATACAGGTTTAATCGTGTACTACACGAATATTAGAGGCCAATGTTATTGAGTCATGTTATTAAGTACTTTAATGCTCAATCAAGGCTGTTTAAGAGTAATAACCACTCGCCAAACCCCATGCTGACAACTGAAATAACTTGATATTCAGGTCATTAATCACGGTGAATTTAAGCTAATTCCTCCGATTTATATTTTAAAGTAGGGCTTAATCTTTAAAGGTAGTTATATGAGTATTGATGTCTCAATTAAGAGAATGCTTCAAATTACAATTTCGTTATCATTATTGGCTTTAATCGTTTTAGTTTGGGTGAGCAATGCCCAGCAATCTTCTATTTATGAAAGTGTGTTAAATGAAGAAAAACAGGTTAATACTATTTTTGCTTTAAAAGATACTCGCTATGATGTTGTATAAATTCAGCAGTTTTTAACCGATGTTGGCGCAACAAAAAGTGATGAAGCCAAAGCCGAAGCGTTAGCAAGTTTGCATGCCGCTCAAGCAAATATGGATAAACTTATCAGTTCGGCACCGGAATATACTGCAAGAGCTCAATCGATTAAACGTCAAATTAATCAATTGCATGAATCTGGTGTGAATATGGCAGATGCTTACCTAACTCTGGGGACCGATGCTGGTAATTTACTGATGAAAGGTGCTGGTGGCTTTGACCAAGCATCGTCAGATTTAGCTGATAATTTAGATGAATTAGCCCAAGAGTTAGATGGTAAATTTACTGTTGCGGTACAAGAAACCCTAAATTCCACCATGCAAGCTGCCAGTGTGCAATTGTGGGGCAGTATTGGCATTGGTGTGTTTATTATCATTATTTTGTCAGCCCTTTACCGCAATATTTTCACTCCGCTTAACGCTTTAGATAATTCCATGAGTAATGTGGCTTCAGGCTCTAAAGATCTTACCGTGGCGCTAGATGACAGTGGTAATAGCGAAATTAATCAGGTCGCTGGCAACTTTAATGTATTTGTAGGTAATATTCGTGAGTTAATTATTGATTTCAATGGTAATACTCAGCAGTTAGGTACGGCAAGTGTGCAGCTTAAATCGGCCAGTAACGAAACCTTAGCGGGCATGCAGCGCTTACAAGGTGAAACCGAACAAGTTGCTACAGCGATGAACCAAATGCAAGCGACCGTGGTGGAAGTAGCTAATAATGCCGAACTAGCCGCGCAAGCAGCTAAAGATTCAGATACGCAAGCGGTCCATGGTGACATGATAGTTCAGCAAACGATCGCTTCGATCGATAACCTCTCTGGCGGGGTTGAACAAGCTGCCAATGCGTTACAAAAATTACAAAACGATGCCGATAATATAGGTAGCATTTTAGATGTGATCCGCAGTATTTCAGAGCAAACTAACTTACTGGCACTCAATGCCGCCATCGAAGCTGCCCGCGCGGGCGAGCACGGCCGTGGCTTTGCGGTAGTGGCAGACGAGGTCAGAACCTTGTCTAAACGAACTCAAGATTCAACTAATCAAATTCAGCAAATGATTGGACAATTACAAACCGGTGTTAAAGATGCGGTATCGGTAATGGACTCAAGCCGTGAGCAAGCCGATAAAAGCACTGTTCAGGCAGCACAAGCGGGTGAGGCCTTAGCTAAAATTACCGAATCGGTGGCGATGATTTCTAATATGGCCACCCAAATCGCCACAGCAGCAGAAGAGCAAACCGCGGTCAGTGATGAAATTAATCGTAATATTGTCAATATTAGTGATGAAGCCAGATTAACGGCCAGCAATGCCGACCAATCACATAGTGCCAGTGTGCAGGTTAATCATTTGTCACAGCAATTAAGAGAACAAATTGGTCAATTCAAGACAAGTTAGTGAATTATTTTAAACAAGCTAGAGTCAATGTGACAGTTTTGCCACTAAAACATCCGTTATTTAGAGGCTAATGTTGTGTTATGAGCATTATGTTATAAGCATTGTGTTTTAAGCATAGTGATAGAGGCCTAAGGGAGATAGACCCATTCCCTTAGGTTTTTTCATCAATACCAAGTGATTCAAGTTATCTTATATCAATAAGCTGATGTAAAATTCTGCGCTAGAATACTGCTGGGTTTGTTGTTCATCTGTAGGAGGCTTCAAGCCCCCTTCAAAGTGCAGCATTAGTTTCATTTAATGGTTTTTAGATTTGAGGCTCATTAATAATTCTAAGACGTATTTCTTAACAAGCTTTCTCGATTGCTATTTGGCTCGCATGTACCGCTAACATATGCCTCAAAATTTTTTTGCTAAAACTCCTTTGCTTTATATTTAGCCCCTTTAATTCTAGTTTTGCATCATTCATGTTATATCTGCCTATAAGTGCTAAAAATCATAGCTTAAATAGTGTTTATTAGCTGTTTTGTTAGCTTTAAACTGTATTTTAGCCAATATTAATTAACGATTTTTTAGGCTGACAGTAATATCACTTCCTTTTTATTTCGTTCGAAATAACCACAAAATATGACCTTTATAGCAAAATTTGACAATTGTTGGCCATTAAACGAGCTGTAGCAGATTTTACTTTACTTATTTCTGCTTCAGTATTACATTCGCCGCAAATAGTCTTTGGGTATAACTAAGTCTTTAGTCGACAAGTATGCGCAAGCACGTTAAATTTCATGTTAAGTATCCTCAAATTGTCCATAATTACTCATGATAGTGGTGAAAACTCCATTGTTACACCAGTTATTGGTTTAAGTTTTTTCGCTATCGCTTCAGGCTTTTTAATGAGCCTAGTACCATTATCTTTACCATACTTTGGCCTTAGTCCATCGTTAACTCCTTGGCTTGCAAGTGTGTTTTATTTTGGTCTTTTATTAGGTGCTACTTGTATTCAAAAGGTGATTAAGCGACTTGGTCATCGGCGCGCATTTATCGTTTTTTTATGTCTGCTGGCATTAACGGTGGTAACAATGATACTGCTACCTCATCAGATCAGCTGGCTTGCAGCGCGATTTATCGCTGGACTGGCGGTTGCAGGCATCTTTGTGGTGGTGGAGTCTTGGCTTTTGATGTCCAATTGCCCTAAAAAGCGTGCTAAACGTCTCGGTCTTTACATGGCGGCACTTTACGGAGGTAGCGCCGCTGGACAGCTGGCTATTTCTGTATTCGGTACTGAAGGCATTACGCCTTATCTGTTTGTATTAGCGTTGTTGTTTTTAGCCACTTTGGCACCAGTGCTTATTCGACATGGTCAGCCTCGTAGTCATCAGCAGCAGCGCTTTAACCGCAGAGACATTCGTCATTTGAGCCGGCCAGCGATCATCGGATGTATGGTGTCTGGACTATTACTGGGACCAATTTATGGATTAATGCCGCTATATATCAGTCTATCAGGTGCTTATGCTGACTATACAGGGCTATTGATGGCAATAGTCATTGTGGGTGGCATGGCGGTGCAGCCGATTGCAGGCAGCATGTCGACTCGCATGAGTAAAAGTTTACTTATGGCAATTATTTGTCTTGTTGGCTGCGTTGCAGTGTTAGGCATACTGGAGTCAACCAGTTTAGTCATGATGGGGCTAAGTTTACTATGCCTAGGTGCTGCGAGTTTTGCTCTATATCCAATAGCGATAACGCTGGCTTGTGATAATTTGCCCCAAGAGAAAATGGTTTCAGCGACTGAAGTGATGTTGCTGTGTTACAGCGTAGGCTCAGTATTAGGGCCATTATTGGCGACCACATTTACCGATGTCGGCAACGGATTAATTATTTATTTAGGTGTCTGCTTGTTTTCCACCTGCGTGTATATGTTATTTAAGAGTGCTGAAACACTACCATCTGGCCATAAACCTATCGCAGGTTAGTTGCCAAAGGTTTTTATAACCAATCCTATTGAGCCTAATGGGATTGGTTATTTAGGCTTTTTATAGTGTTAGTTACCCCGACACTTTGATTGGCTATAGCCAGCTCGCCAGTTGCTCTTTAGTGGGCTTACTGCCTTTATGAACCACTTTTTCATCCACCACCACAGCAGGTGTGCTCATTACACCATAAGCCATAATTTGCGCCATGTCGGTGACTTTTTCTATTGTGACAGTAACGGCTTTTTCATCGGCAACTGCTTGGGCAAGTTCTGCTGTCTCAAGACACTTTTTACAGCCGGAGCCTAATATTTTAATGGTTCTCATGATAAATCCTTATTTATTGAGCTGTTAAATCACCGATGTTTTTTACATCAGTAAAATCATAAAAATGGCGTAAAGGCATTAAACAGCCAACCGACTAGGGTAAACGCCACCAATAGCAGGCAGAATAATATTGCCAGTAAGCGCCACTGCATAACCTGTTTTAGTAAGATAAATTCTGGGAAGCTGGCAGCAACGGTGCTCATGCAAAATGCCAGTGTGGTGCCTATGGGTAGGCCATTAACAATTAAGCTTTCCATCACAGGAATTACCCCGGTGGCGTTTGAATACAGCGGGATCCCCAGTAGTACTGCAGCAGGTACTGACCACCATTGGCCATTGCCTAAATGGGCCTCAATCCAACCATCGGGTACAAAGCCGTGCAGCGCTGCCCCAAGGCCGACACCAATAATGACCCATTTCCATACTCGGCCAAAAATATCGAACATCTCAGTTTTGGCAAATTGATGCCGCTGTGACATTGATAGCGCTTGGGTTTGAATATCGTCAGGGTTATTAGCAGTGCTATGTTGTTGACCGCGTTTGAGGGCTTCAGCGGCAAAAGATTGTAGCCAGCGCTCAGCTTTTATTGCATCGAGAAAAAAGCCGCCTAACATGCCGACACTCATGCCAACCACGACATATAAAATGGTGAATTTTATCCCCAGTAGGCTCATGAGTAGCAAGATGGCTACTTCGTTGATTAGCGGTGAGGTGATCAAAAAGCTCATGGTGATCCCAAGGGGGATCCCGGCTGAGGTAAAGCCAAGAAATACCGGAATACTGGAGCAAGAACAAAATGGTGTTACCACCCCAAATCCAGAGCCCATCAAGTAACCTAAGCCCTTGGGTTTACCAGCTAAATAGTCTCTGACTCGTTCAACATTTAATGAGGCTCGCATTAAGGCGATGAGGTAGATCATCACCAGCAGTAGAGCAAAAATCTTAGTTACGTCTTCAACAAAAAAATGCAGTGCATCCCCAAGCTTTGTCTGCGCCGACAAGCCCAATAAATCGTAAATTAGCCATGATGCAAAATCAGTGAAAATTTGAAACATAGGTTAATGCTCAAAAAAACGTCTTATAGCCAAGATAGCGGATTTTTAGTAATGAAAATAAGCGCTAGCTCTCGCTTTTGCATAAAGGGCTGGAGCGTAAAGGTTTGTCACAATATCGGTTAAATAAAGCTAAAACACCACTTAAGCTTGGTGCTTACAGAAGTTATAACTGAAGGGGTTTGAAACTGAAAACCAGCCTCGCATTTGGGGTAAACCTTAATGCGAGGCTGTGGTCTAGATATTGTGAAGTGGGATTAAGTTAATGATTAAATTGTACTTAATTTTTTCTACTTCATGATAATTTCTCTTAATCGGTATTCTCCGGTTAAGGTTCTTACATTGGGATAAGTTTTAGTGATTTTACGGCTATTGTCTTGATTGGCTTGGCCCCAACTTTTCATGAAGTTTTTATACTTTTCCTGATTGGGTTCTAAATCGGCACTATTTTCAAACATCACCATTAGCACCATATTGAATTCGCCACTTTGTGGTAATTCACTGGCAAAAATTTTCCAATCTTTAATATAACCCAGCTCTTTTTGTAACCGTACCGCTTTAACCCAACTTTCTCTTAAGCCTTCTAGGTAAACGTCTTCCATGTTGGGATCGATCCTCACCGTGGTCATTGAAGTCACTTCTTTTCCAATGTCATAGTCTTTATAAATCTCAAGCTCAGCCTGAGAAGAAACGGCAAAGAGTAAGCTGCATAATCCGATTATTAATACGATATATTTCATCTTAATCTCTCTTAGGTTGTTAAAAAATTAACACCGAGAAGTATAGTGACGAATGGGTTAATAGCGAGTGGCTAAGGCTTAATGAAGACTTTCTATTTACGCTTAGCTGCTTTTAATAGTGCTAAAAAGAGTGGGAGAGGATGGGTTTAAATCTGAGTGGAACAAGCGGTGAAGGGAATGATTGTTTTATCGCATCGTTCCCTTCGCTGGGTCTGGTTTGGTACGAATTAGTCGTGATGGGCTTTTAGCTGTTGGAATAGCACATCTTTTAAATTAGCCCGCTGCACTTTAAGTTGGTGCATGTGTTCGTCATCGGTTGGGCTGCCATCAATTTCTAACTGGCGGATTTCATAATCCAGTAGGTGGTATTGTTTTGATTGCTTTTGAAATGTTTCATCTTTATGTGTTAAATCAACAATGTCTTGCTTAAATTCTGGAAAGTCGAAAATTAGTGCGTGATTCTCATTTAACATAGATAACCCCTAAATGGTGAACAGAAATTCAGTATTTTGGAACTGAGTTCACTATAGCATTATGTTGTTTAAAAATGGCGAGCTGGTTAACAAATCTTCATGAAATTTTTGCTAAAAATAGGATTTATTTGAGTAAGTTAGGATGGGTTATTTATTATCTTAACTTACCCATCCAGTTACTCATATTTCTAGCCGTTAGCTTGCACATGTTTAAGGGCCGCCTGTAAGGCTTCATAGCGGAACAAAAAGGTGTTTTCAGTTGGCAGCGAATCAATCACATGAAACTTCTGCAGCTGATCTTTGGTTTGCAGGTTAGGGCACAATAAAAATACTTCACAATGGGCATCTTGGGCATCTTTAATGGCATTTTCTAGCGCTAGCCCAACAGTCACATCGATCATCGGCACGTCAGTAAGATCGAGGATCATCGCTTCATAATCACTCACACTGGTATGTTGGCGAGAGATCGCTTTTGATACGCTGAAGATCATTGGCCCTGACAGATAGAAAAACAGCACTTTACCATTGGCTTGATCCAGCAGGCCGCGTTCGCTTTGAGTCAGCGGCACATCGTTTTGATCGGCATCACTAATGGCTTTTACTTGCCTTGCTTGCTGCTGGCTTAATTGTTCAATGATAATAATGTTAGAAATAAATACCCCAAGGCCAACGGCAACAATCAAATCGACAAATACGGTTAAGATCATCACCCCGTACATAATAGCCATGCCTTGCATACTGACTTTGTGAGCCCGTTGAATGAAGCTCCAATCAAGAATATTAAAGCCCACATAAACCGCAATACCAGCTAAAACGGCCATAGGTATTGGCTCTGTTAAGCCGCCAGCCACAAGTACCACTAATGCCAGCATTAGCGCGCGAACCATACCAGAAACAGGCGAGCGGGCGCCTACCTGAATATTGGTCACTGTACCCATAGTAGCACCTGCGCCAGGCAGGGCGCCGAATAAACCTGAAATCATATTAGCCAAGCCCTGACCCCGTAACTCTTTGTCTGAGTCGTGCTCTTTACGGGTCAATGAGTCTCCGATAACGGCGGTGAGTAACGTATCGATACAGCCTAAGGTGCCTAACACCAAGGCATCAATCACCATGGTAATAAAAATATCCGCATTTATGTGCGGTATCACTAAAGAAGGTAACCCAGCAGGAATAACCCCAATACGGCGAATGCTGTCACTATCAAATAAAATCACTGACAGTAACGTGATGGCGACTAAGGCAACCAGTTGCGCAGGGACGTATTTACGATAGCGCTGAGGAAACAAAAATAATGTCGCTAAAGTCAGTAAGCCTAAAAATAGTTCAGCAAACTTAATATTGCTTAAGGTGTCTGGGAGGGCTGATAAGGTGCCTAACACACCACCTGCAGGAGCGGCATGACCTAACAATGGTGACAGCTGTAAGATGATTAAAATCACCCCAATGCCTGACATAAAGCCTGAAATGACACTGTATGGCATTAAGGTGACGTATTTACCTAGCTTGAGCATGCCGAGTAAAAATTGAAAACCGCCTGCCATCATCACCACGGTAAAGGATATTGCCATTCCTGATTCAGGGTATTTGGCCACCATGCTGGTTAAAATGGCGGTCATAATCACTGTCATAGGGCCGGTCGGTTCAGATATTAAGCTTGATGAGCCGCCAAATAAGGAGGCAAAAAAGCCCACTAGTATCGCGCCCCATAATCCGGCTTCGGCGCCAGCGCCAGAGGCAACACCAAAGGCCAGTGCCAAGGGTAGGGAAATGATGGCTGTGGTGACGCCACCAAACAAATCGCCTTTAAGATTGACGTCTTTGAACCGTTCCTTAAACAAAATGCTAACCTCTTAGACCATAATTGGCGCAACTTTATCAAAAAATTAACTATTTTGTATAGATAAGAGGCGGTTGTTTATATCGATAAGCAACTGGTTGGCGCAGCTGTTAAGGCAAATATTTGACTGTTTTGTATAGATAAGAGGCAGTTGTTTATATAGATAAGAGGCCGGTTGTTTATATCGACAAGCGGCTGAATAGCGCAGCTGTTAAGGCAAATGTTTAACAGTTTTGTATAGATAAGAGGCCGGTTGTTTATATCGATAAGCGACTGAATAGCGCAGCTGTTGAGGCAAATGTTTCACAGTTT